>JAJRBK010000133.1 GCA_028679495.1 Methanobacteriota archaeon | reverse complement strand
GTTTCTTAGAAAGAAAACGACAAGAGCTAAAGCGCTCTCAAATGGATTACCTCCAATGATTGATGCCTATCACCGAAAAAGCTTTCATTGAAGCAGCTGTGCAAGCCCTGCGAAACGCGCAAACACGGTTACCTCCAGACGTCCTAAGAGCCATAGACCACGCTTCAAGCGTTGAATCAAATAAAAGGGTTTGAGAGCAACTCGCTGCAATACTCGTTAATGCCAAACTAGCCGCGGATCTGAGAGCGCGCATGTGCCAAGACTCTGGTGTCCCAACCTTTTTTCGTGGAGGTCGGGCGAGATTCCTGCATTGATTTTGACTTAAAAATGCGCATTCTTCTGGTGTTTCGCAAGCCCAGCGTCTATTCCTTTACGACGACATTCAGTTGATCCTTAGACGCGAAAAAACGTGGCTGAACCTCTAGTCGATGCGATGTTCGATGTGGTAGATAGAAGCCAACTGTCGGTTTCTATGCTCATCAAAGGAGCAGGATCTGAATACATGAGCAGTTTGAGAGTGTTAAGCCCCCTACAAGACGTGAGCTCGCACGTTTTAGAGTTGCTATGGACTAATTGTGCCAGGCCGTGCCCTCAGCTTATCCAAAGGATCGGTTTGAGGAGCCCATTTGAAGGCTGCGCTCGGCTCGCAAAGATAGCGCTCCTACGATCACTAAATGAGATGCAGAATGATCTGGAAGCAACGCTTCTACGCGAGATTAACATGCTTGGAATCGGACCAATGGGGCTTGGCGGCGATACAACTGCACTCCACGTCTTTGTTGGGCAGGCTCCGTGTTCACGGCGACGCTTCCCGTTGCGATAGCGGTGCAGGGTTGGGCTGATCGAAAGGAACTTTTGTTTAGATTGTTAACTAAGTTCCAAGTTTCTCATGTCCACCCAATTATACCTCCCGATCACGTGAAACGGTGCGATCGTTAGATAGAAGACGTAGTGTTTCTGAGCGGCGTGGTTTACGCTATGCGAGACAAAGCGCATGCTAAAGTGCTTTCAAGTGAGATGGCTCCGTTCGACTTACATAACGCGTGCATATACCACAGTGGTCTGCTCGTTGCTTCGGATGATGACAGATTCCGCATCATAGCGGCATGGCCTACGACAAGCACACGAACGGATGATTTTACGCCTTTTCTTGTAAGCGCGGCGTGACAGCCATCATTGGCAAAGGCGGCATCTCAACACAAGCTGCGAGATCGCCGAGGAGGCCGCTGCTTCTATCTTGCCTTCACAAGGGCGTGTGGTGTCTTGGCGACGAACGGATTATGGACGCTGAAGATGTTTATTGTTCGAGCTTGGGATAACCGAGGCGATATGGGAGCTGATAGCTCAAACTTCGGGCCACTTCTGGTTAGGGTTGATGCAGGTGGTGGAAACCTTTACGACGCGGTGCACAAGCATTCTAAGGGGGGACTGCTTGTGTTTACGTCTGGTCAATAGAGTGATTTCCAAGCGCTAGCCGTTTCGCTGGCTGCTCGCTGCCCTTCGATGCTTGTACGTTTCAATAAGTGATTCAAGCCGCCCCAACGCTTCGAATTGCTTCACGTTAGACATCTGCTTCTTGCTTTGCTTTATCGCATGATCCAACGCATCTTTATCGACTGTCATTAGACCACCGAATAGCTCCAAAGGCAGCTCGGTCATTGGAAGGACTGGAATGTCAGCTTCAAAGAACCGTCTATATGCGGCGTCAGACATTTCATTTTTAATAATAATTGCACGTACACTCTTTCCAATTAAAACATCAGCAGCAGCCGTGCCTCCTCCGCTTGCATCTTCAAGCAAGACGGCGGTCCCGTGTACCCCAAATTGCTGGTCGGCAGCTTCGATCGCATCTCGGTTGAACGAAGTCACAATCGTCACCGCTTTCACTGAGCTCCTACTCTCGGTCTTACCGATTTGTTTGAGCTTTTTAATTCGTTTGTTCAAGGTTTTGTTGGTTCTTCTGCTACGTGCAAGCTCTCCTGAAAGGCGATCGATCTCTTTTTGCCTCAACCTTATTTCTTTATCGAGCTTGATCGCCCGTGCCTGTTGAGACTGAATAAGATCAAGCTTGTCCTCCAGTTTGAGCAGCTTCTCGTGATGCAGGTGAAGCGATTCTTTAAGCTCAGAAATGTAACTCAAAAGTCGTACGATTTGATCATCTTGTCGCTTGATAATCGCCTTGAGATAGAGGATATCCGGACCCAGCAAATCCTTTTCGTGCGCTCGCGTTTCGAGTTTCGTGTGAGTCTCAACATCGACGAGTGGTTTTTGAAGCAAATTAATAGCATCTTCGATGGTATGTCCTCTTAACACGAGCATCTTGAGTTCATCGACGTCCACCTCATCAGGTGCTCTTTTTTCCACGCTCTCAAGCTTGTTCTTGACGCCTCTCCACGCTTCCAATGCCGCTGCGAGTGCGTCGCGTTCATGATCATTTGCGTGCTCTATCGATTTTGTATCGCGCACTTTCTGCTCAACCGACAATGAGGTGGACGGAGTCCACAATATAGCATTAAATGCGCGCTTTACTCTCTCGACGTTTGCCGGCACAGGAGTTTTATCAGCAGCAATGATCAATGGATGGCCTCGTTCAATCAATAAGCCTATGAGTTCAGAGAAGTCCCACGTGCGTGAGCTTGCAACGTTGATAACCTGGCCATTTAGATCCAGAACAGCAAAAGCAGTGGTAGTGCCAGGATCAACGCCGACTATTGTGTACGTCTTTTTAGATGAAGTGAAACGAGAATCACGACGCTTAGAACTCGAAATCGTGTCGCACCTCCAACCATGTCCCAGTTATGTCATAATCTGTTTGGAGCACATCATACTGGGGTATCGCCTTCTTGCTTAACATATGCAAGTACGTCGTCTGTTGTTTTTGTTATTTTATATTTTCTAGCAAAATAGGATAAAACGTTGCTAACATCTCTTCTTAGCAAATCTTCTGAATCAGGATGTGAAAGGGATACCCACTGCGACCAATCTATCAAAGTAACACCACCGTCGGCACGCACGAGAATGTTGTATTCGCTGAGATCACCGTGTACAACCTGTCGTCCGTACACAAGTTTGACTTGCTTAATTATGTCTCGCAAAGCATCACGCGGTTTTCCAAGCTCAGTTCTAATGAGTTCTTTTCCATCGATCAGCCCCATAGCGATCACATGACGATTTTGCGCGATAGGCTCTGGGATTTCAACATAACCGTAAAGCCTCTTGAGAGCTTGGTACTCGCTTTCAGCAGCACGGCGTGAAGCAAGCATCCATGAGCTTCTTTCG
>JAJRBK010000004.1 GCA_028679495.1 Methanobacteriota archaeon | reverse complement strand
GGTCACAAGTTTATAAATTGCGGCGCGCCACCTTTGAAGTAAGCAAGCCACACTTCAATGCACGGGGAGACTACATGAAAGCGGGAAAAAAGAAAATCAAAGTACTGGGCGCAGGTAAATACCTGATGTCAGATGACGGAGTTGGAGTACATGTACTTGAAAAGCTGGAGCAGTCTCCCATCCCTGGCGTTGAGCTCGAGAACGCTGGAGTCGGCGGTCTTGCAATACTTGATCTGATAGAGGATGCTGACGACGTTATAATCATCGATGCTGTGCGTGGCGGAGGCGGAGCACCAGGGTCAATTTACAGGTTTACCGATAAGGATTTGCCGCCCGCTCAATTGTTTATGATGTCGCTCCACGATCTCAACTTAGTTGATACGTTGGCGTTGGGGCATCAAATTCAACAGGAGCTTATGCCAGATAACATCACAATTATGGGAATCGAAGTTGAGCGAGTCGAGGGCATATGTACTGAGCTGAGTCCAAGCGTGCAAGCTGCTGCAGACAAAGTTGTGACAATCATTTTTGAGGAGATCGAACGTTTTAAGACTCTCAGACGCAATGGAGACATCAACGGGCAAAAATAATATATGCTGACGTTAATAACGGAGTAGCGAGGTACACATATGGCAAAACCGGTATTGATGGACTTTTACGCTGATTGGTGTGGGCCGTGCAAAATGCAAGACCCGATTCTTGAGAAACTTAAACAAAAGATGGGAGCTGAGGTCGAGTTTAAGAAAATTAATGTGGATGATAACCTACAGCTCGCAAACAAATACGGTATACGTGTTGTTCCCACCCTTATTCTCGAATGTAATGGCAAAATCATTGAGCACTATGTGGGAGTGACGCGACCTGAAATCCTAGAAGCAGATCTTAGTAGGGCTATAGAATCGTGCAAACAGTAAGCTGGACACTTTGCTTACGTTTCGCATTACTTCAAGCGCCAGTCGTGCTGAAAATAGACATCGCAGAGTCTTGTCAGCACATCTCATACGATGTAAAAAGTATCGACTTCAGAGATAGTTTGAGGTCCTTGCATCCGTTATAGCGGGGAGTGGATTTGAACCACTGGTCTACGGGTTATGAGCCCGTCGGGATCTCCTGACTACCCCACCCCGCTTTATTCTACTTCTTAAGCGCTATTCATTTAAATAGCTAATGTCAAAAGGAACGTAGATGATGAGCGCCTGCGATAAGTACAAACGAATCATTTCTGCAGGCTCTGTTGCTCATTCGGTTTCTCAGTTGATCTGCCATAGCTCCACGTCTTATCCTCGAGCAAGCGATTACATGGTGGCTTCCACAACTGAGCGTGACGGATGAGGTCGATATAGGGAGGGAAGATGAACAAAATAAGGCTCACGGTGGGGATCAGAAGGGGGATCTATGATTCAGAGAGAGAGATGTTTTCGGTTCCGATCTGCTTTGACAGCGAGGAATCAGCACAGCGAGCGTTAAAAAGTATCTCGGAGCAACTTGCTGGTCTTAATGATGTAGCAATAAGAATTGCAAGTCAGAATATCGTAACTGTACGTCCCGAAACATATGAGAGCTACGATGAAGCAGGGAGCTTTCCAAGGCTCTATGAAGCTCGCAAAGAGCAACTCCAAGTATTCGTTATACAAGTAGATCTGCCTGATGAAACGAAGATGAAAGACACGGTAAAACGGGTAATCGACGAACACAACTTACAGATCATCGACGAGGGAGTACCAGCGGAACGAACACTTGTCTTTCTTTGGTGAGAGATCAGGATGCGTTCTCTCCAAGCAAAGGGTCAGTCTTTGCAGCTACGCCCCTAGTGCAGAAATGCTCCTGTCGAACTGCTTGAAATGACGATAGGTATCGTGTGCTCTGCTGCCGACAAGGCGTCTCAAAACATAAAGCATCGTCTTTTCGAGCTGGCATCGTGGAACGAGTCTTTACCTGAGAGAAGGCTGTGGAAATACGAGCACTTTCGATTGCTTGAGGTTGAAGGGAGGTTTGTTGACCACAACAGTTATGAACGCGATTTAAACGCCGATTTACTGATTTTTGCCTCGCGTCACCAAAGTGAAGCGCGAAAAGAACCCCTGATCACAGTTCACTTTACAGGAGATATTTGCACAGAAAAAGAAAAGCGTACAAAAGAAAATTCTCTCGCCTGTGCTGCTCCTTATCCATTAAAGCTGCTTGCTGTGAACCTTAAGCGACGCGCGACTGTGGGAGTATTGATGGAGGCAACTCATCACGGCCCATATGCGCTCGAAACGCCTTCACTCTTCGTCGAGATCGGCAGCTCAGAACATGAATGGGTTAGAAAAGACTTAGGAACACTAGTGGCGCAGGCAGTTCTAGCCCTTGATCCTAAGGTTGCGCGTCGACAATGTGCTACTGCCGTGGGGTTTGGCGGCCCACATTACGCAGTGCGCCACACTGATGTGTTGCTTCGAACAGACGTCTGTTTTGGGCACGTGTTTTCAACGTATCAGCTACGCTGCCTGAACGAAAGTAGTATCGGTCAAGCATTCGACAAATCAAACGCCCAGTTCGCGTATTTCGATAAAAAGTCGGCGGGTAAGTATAAACGGCCGATCGAACATATCGTGCGCGCTTTAGGGTACGACGTGCTCAGGCTCGTTGACATAAGCGAGCGTAAAAAAATACCCTGGAATGCCTATTTTCACATAAGAAGCACATTGAGGCAGAATGGAATCGCTATTGAAGACAAACACATACGCGTCAGCTTGAAACTTCAACGCGAGCTCAATACAGCGACGACAAATGCTAACCTGCAGCTAAACCAACTTCGTTTGGATCGCTTCGTAATGAAAGAAGTGCAGAAAGCCGATCGCGACGCACTCAGACGGATGATTGAAATCGAAAGGATAGTATACCTTGAGAGTACAGATGGAACTATTTCTACCATCTTTGCACCAGCAGACCTCGACGTGCTCGCAATCGAAAAAGCGTTGCTGGAAAGGTGTGTTGCCATATTGAAACAACATTACGAGGTCGAGTATTTGCCATCTCAGTCAAAACTATATATAACGACTCGTAAGTTTAATCCACAATTGGCGGACTCACTTGGAGTGAGCCAAGGCCCATTATTCGCAAAGCTGGCACGCGGAGAGTCGATTAAGGTTAATGACAAGGTAATTAAACCTGAAGATGTAATTACGAGAGTTAAAAAAGTGATTGATCTTACCCACGCCTAAGCATGCGATCGATCAATACCCGAGAGTTGGCAGATTGAAGTGGAGGATATAACATGAAGTCCATTATCGAGGATGCGCTTGCACGAAGCACAAATAACGAGCGAAGTGAACAAGCGCAAAAGTCGTACACCCCTGATAAAGAGCTTGAAGAAGTTCTCAAAGAACTACAGACAAATATCATTGTGATTGGCTGCGGTGGAGGCGGGTCCAACACTATAACAAGAATGTCTGAAGAGGGGATTGAAGGAGCGTCATTAATCGCGATCAACACGGACGCGCAGCACCTCATGAATACTGTTGCACCCAAGAAGATCCTTATTGGAAAGGAACGAACCCGGGGATTAGGAGCTGGATCTTTGCCGCAGATTGGCGAAGAGGCTGCTCTTGAAAGCCAAGAAGAGCTGCGAGCAAGCGTTGCAGGAGCGGACATGGTGTTCATCACCGCCGGACTCGGGGGCGGGACAGGAACCGGGGCTGCGCCTGTCGTTGCTGAGGCAGCACGAGACGCAGGTGCTCTTACGATTGCGGTAGTTACGCTACCGTTCGGCGTGGAAGGAATGGTGAGACGGGCGAATGCTGAGGCGGGGCTTGAGCGACTCCGCGACATGGCTGATACCGTCATAGTGGTTCCTAACGACAGACTGTTAGAGGTTGTTCCTCGACTACCTTTGCAGGCAGCATTTAAAGTATCTGACGAAGTCCTTATGCGAGCTGTCAAGGGTATCACTGAGCTTATTACCAAACCAGGCCTCATCAACCTTGATTTTGCTGACGTGAGGACGGTCATGCAGAAAGGAGGCGTAGCGATGATCGGCCTTGGGGAATCTGATGCTGAGGACAAGGCAGTTGATTCTGTGAAGAAAGCGCTGAGAAGTCCATTGCTGGACGTTGACATATCAGGGGCCACTGCTGCGATTGTTAACGTTATCGGAGGCACTGATATGACGGTGACTGAGGCCGAGGGAGTCGTTCAAGAGGTGTACGAGCGCATCGATCCAGACGCCCGAATTATATGGGGGGCACAAATTGACCCAGATCTTGATCACATGGTCAGAACGCTGCTGATAGTTACCGGGGTGAAGTCACCGCAAATCTATGGTAAGAGTGAAGCACTACGTGCTAAGACAGGTGCTCAACGCTATGGCATAGATTTCGTCAAATAACGATTCTAGCGAAATATCTTCCATAAAACATTTTATACTATTAAGACGCAAAATGATACAGGGCATTAGCTTAGGCATAGCTCATTTTGCGCGTTTTTGGTATATTATAACCTGGTGAACACAGAATGGCTAAAAAGCAGCGGACTCCTTCATCCACACCAAAGAAGCAACAAGAAGCTCCAGAGGGGGGCCGTTTTTCTATAAACACAATAAAGCGGAAGTTGCGCGAATATCAGCGGATACTTACGCTTACGAGGAGACCGACGCGACAAGAGTTTTCAACGATAGCAAAGGTTGCAGCCATAGGCATCGTCATTATCGGGGCGGTTGGATTCATAATCTACCTAGCGATGGTGCAAGCCCCTCAAAACTTGGGAATTACAAACGCGACGCACACACAGCAAACCGCTACCGCAGGCACGCAGTCGAGCGCAGTATCGTCTGAGATTAACAGTGCAATCAGCAATTCCTCCAGCACATTGTCCGGTTCAACACAAAACACAACGACCGGAATCGCAGCAACGTAAGACAGACAATAGAAAAGAGCAAAGGAGAGGAGTATGGCAACTCAGGAACAGAAAGAGCGCGAGTCTTCCATCTTCGCGATAAAGACTACGGCTAATCAAGAGCGCGCCGTGGCAAACCTGCTAGCCCTTGCTGCAAAAAAAGAAAACTACGACATCCGCGCAATATTAGTTCCTAAAGAGCTTAAGGGGTATGTTCTCGTTGAGACGACGTCTTTCGAAATCGTGGAACAGGCGATTCACGGCATCCCACACGCGCGGGGCGTCGTCAAAGGACAGACCAAGTTTGCCGAGATCGAACACTTCCTGACACCAAAACCTGCCGTTGCAGGCATCGAAGATGGTGATATAATCGAACTTATCGCAGGGCCATTCAAGGGCGAAAGAGCACGTGTAAAGCGGATTGACGAGCGTAGAGAGGAGATCACGGTAGAACTGTTTGAGGCAATGGTGCCGATACCAATTACCGTACGTGGTGATCATGTACGAGTATTAAGCAAAGAGGAGCGCGAGTGAGATGGTAGATATAGTGGAAGTCTTAGTGCCAGGCGGAAAAGCGAGTCCTGGTCCCCCCATTGGTCCAGCGTTAGGTCCTTTAGGCATCAACGTCAAGGCGGTCGTCGACGACATCAATGACAGAACCTCATCATACAATGGAATGCTTGTTCCCGTCAAAGTGATCGTTGACGACAAGAAGAACGTCACACTTGAAGTTGGCATTCCTCCAGTATCAGCCCTTGTGTTGAAGGAAGCAGGAGCAGAGAAAGGGTCTTCAGGCGAGTCTATTGCGGGCAACATTAGCATCGATCAAGCAATTAAGATTGCAAAGATGAAAAAAGAGAGATCACTCTCGTACGAGCTACGAAACACAGTGAAAGAAGTTCTAGGAACTTGTCTCTCTATGGGCATCACGGTTGATGGACGGGCTCCACGTGACGTTCAAAAAGCAATAGACTCCGGCGACTACAAGGAGCTTTTTTCTGAAGTTGCTGCGGGGAAAGATTGAAATAAGGTTTTGTTCTATCAGATAACTGGCCGTAGGAGATCACTTTTCAGATCGACATTTACTACGGAGGATACATGGTTAGCGAAAACATTGTTAATTCAATCGAAAAGGCGATAAAATCAGCGCCGAAAAGGAATTTTGTAGAAAGCGTTGATCTGGTCGTCAATTTGAAGAACGTCGATTTGACGCAGCCAAAAAATAGAATTAACGAGTCCGTGGTGCTGCCGAATGGCCGCGGAAAACCGACAAAAATTGGCATTTTTGCACGAGGCGACCTCGCGATAAAGGCGAAAGAAGCGGGTGCAGATTTACTTCTCTCTCCTGATGAAATCGCGAAAATGAGCGGCGATAAAAAACAAATCCGAACGATTACCCACGGTATTGATTTCTTCATTGCAGAAGCGCCGTTAATGCCCTCTATCGGCAAAAGTTTTGGACCGATCCTGGGTCCGAAGGGAAAAATGCCTGATCCAGTTCCATCGAGTGCAGATCCTGTCCCACTCATTAACCGACTAAGACGCACCGTCAAGATACGGTCAAAGGATAGACCGACGTTCCACGCCTTGGTTGGAAGCGTCGATCAGGGTTCAGATGCTATTGCTGCAAATGTTGAAGCAATCCTTAACACGGTACAATCGAGACTCGAGAATGGAATACAAAACATCGGGTCGGTGTACGTAAAGACGACAATGGGACCAGCAGTGAGGGTGGAGTAAATGCAAGCCGCTTATAAAACCCACAGGCCCGCTTGGAAGGATGCAGAAGTTGCCAGCATCAAAGAGCAAGTTCAGCGCCACAGCATTACTGCAATTGTCAGCATAAAGGAAATTCCGGCGCAGCAGTTGCAGAAAATCCGGGCAGAATTAAGAGCTGTCGCAACGCTCAAAGTTGCAAGGAACACGCTTATTTATCGGGCGCTCGAAGAATCAGGTGAGCAAGCATTCAGTCTATTTTCAAGCGTAGAAGGGCAAACGGCCCTTATCTTTACCGAACTTAGTCCATTCAGACTCTTTAAGTTACTTGAGAGTAGCCGGAGACCAGCTCCAGCAAAGGCAGGAGACATCGCGCCGCAAGACATTATAGTAGAGAAAGGGCCCACTTCGTTCAGACCGGGCCCGATTGTCGGCGACCTCCAAAATGCGGGAATACCGGCAGCCATTGAAAAAGGCAAAATTGTAATACGAGAGTCAAAAACCGTCGTGAAAGCTGGAGAAAGAATCAACGCTCGGGTTGCTGATGTGCTACAGCGTCTTGAAATTTTCCCTATGGAGGTTGGTTTATATCTTCGCGCCGCGTACGATGGTGAAACCCTCTACAGACCAGAGGACCTCTACATTGACGAGCAGGCTTACGCCCATAAATTCGTTACAGCTGTTTCTAACGCGCTGCATTTGTCAATTAACGCGGCATACCCGACAAGACTTACTATTTCCGCTCTATTGCAGCGAGGGTTGCAAGAAGCGGTTAATCTCGCGGTGAACGCAGAAATATTTGAGCCTGATGTGATCGAGATCCTGCTTTCACGCGCGCAGGCAAATGCATTAACCCTTACTAACGTTCTTCCTGATGAAGCCTTAGATGAGCAGCTTATGGCCCTTAAAGGCTCGAGTGCGGCACCCGCGCAGCTGAAAGAAGAGGCTCAGACCAAGAAAGAGAAGGAAACAGAAGAGGAGCGTGAGGAGGAGCAAGGAGAAGATGAAACCGAATCGGGCGCAGCCGGTTTGGGATCGTTGTTTGAATGATTTAATGATCGCACGAAGGTGATAGCAAAATGGAATACGTATACGCAGCATTGATCTTACATGCGACAGGCAAAGAAGTAACAGAAGACGGCATCGAAAATGTTCTTACTGCGGCAGGCGCGACCGTAAACGAAGCACGCGTCAAGGCGCTTATCGCAGCTTTGGAAGGAGTTGACATCGATGAGGCAATAGCAAAGGCAACGTTTGCTCCAGCAGCCGCGGTGGCAGCTCCAGCTGTAGCGCCGGCAGAGAAGAAAGAAGAAGAGAAGACTGAGGAAGAAAAAGAAGAAAAGGAAGAAGATAAGGAAGAAGAGGAAGAGACTGGAATGGAAGGGCTTGGCGCCCTCTTCGGTTAATTTTCCCCCTTTTTCTATTTTTAAGCGAAGCCTGGCACTGCGATGAGTACCTCACCACTAACAGGTGTTTGAGTCTTTCAGAACCCTCAACGAAGCTTGCTCAATTCGTGGCTTCGCATCACACTTATTTTGGCATACCTAGGACAGGAGCGGGGCGCAGCAAAAAAAGCCTTACAGGCGTTGTCAACAGCCGATCTTACGTTTGAGCTCTAGACAATTCCTTAGCGCATAGCCGTGGGCATCGTTGTTCCAGTAGCCAAAGACGTCCTCTTTTTGTGAAAGCCTATGAATTCTGTTTGCCCAATAATCGATTTCCTTGTGAGAGTAATCATCTAAAGCGCCTCCACGTCCATGCCACCGAATATAGGTGAAATCAGCGCCGTCTTCTGCGCCGTCTTCAAACTGGGCACCAAGCGTGACTAGGGCGATGTTCGGCATGTCCTGTATGTGCGGAAAAACATCGTGCTGAAGCCACGTCGCGTTACGGAACTCAAATGCAAACCTACGCTCAGGCAGCAGAGCGAGAAATTCATCGAACCGCTTAAGGTCCTTTTCAAAATTTGCAGGCAGCTGAATGAGTATAGGGCCTAGTTTTTCTCCTAAGACGGAACAGATGCTGAGGAAGTCGCTGAGCGATCGTTCCACATTGCGCAACCGCTTGGTATGCGTTACGTGTCGGTTCATCTTCATCGAAAAAACGAAGTCTTTGGGCGTAAGCGCATCCCATTTTTGGAGTTGCGTTACAGTTGGAAAACGGTAGAATGTCGAGTTAGCTTCCACGGAATCAAAGAAGCGCGCATATTGCGCGAGCAGATCCGTTCCTTGCTTATAGAAGACCCCACGCCAATGTGCGTAATGCCATCCACTACAACCCACACAAATCTTGCCCATGCACGCAACGATCCTTCTAAGCGTTGCTCACCAGTTCAGCTTGGAATCAGTGAGGTTGCTAAAGTATAACTAATAACGCTACTATTGTGTTATGAATATGGCGCTGACGGACGTTGACATGGGTATCATTACTGAAGCATTAGGCCGCCCACCGAACGAGGTTGAAAGTGCGATCTTTGAAAACCTATGGTCGGAGCATTGTGCCTACAGATCAAGCAAACCACTCTTGGTAACGATGCCTACCAGTGGGGACAACGTAGTCATAGGTCCAGGAGACGATGCTGCAGTAATCAAGTTTACCGACGAGCTTGTTTTAGCGGTAGCGATGGAAAGCCACAATCATCCATCATATGTGGATCCCTATGATGGCGCTGCTACAGGCGTTGGAGGCATTGTGCGCGACGTTATTTCAATGGGTGCAAAGCCAATCGCGCTTATGGACTGCTTATACTTTGGAAGCTGCGAAAAAGAAAAGAACAGATATCTATTTGAGCACGTCGTAGCCGGGATCTCTGACTACGGCAACTGCATTGGTGTTCCGGTAGTGAACGGAGAAGTTGTGTTTCATCAGAGCTTTGACGGAAACCCTCTTGTCAACGTCGCCTGCATTGGAATAAGCAAAAAAGATCAGATAATCACAGGCCGAGTAAAAACGCCGGGAAGTCATATCTTGCTTATAGGTTCCACCACCGGGAGAGATGGACTCGGCGGCGCATCTTTTGCTTCAAGAGATCTCAGTGAAGAATCAGAAGCGGCTGATCGACCCTCAGTTCAAATAGGCGATCCCTACACGGAAAAATTACTTATTGATGCAACACTCGAAGCCACACAAACGGGTCACGTGCTCGCTTGTCGTGATTTGGGCGCGGCTGGACTGTCAGGGGCCTCCGCTGAGATGTGTTCCACCTTCGGCGGACGGATCTCGCTCGATGCAGTTCCACTTCGCGAGGCCAATATGTCACCTATGGAAATCTTAGTCTCAGAGTCGCAAGAACGGATGGTTTTTGAAGTACTGCCCGAACATGTTGATGAGATACTTGCTATCGCGAGCAAGTACGACTTAAATGGCGCAGTAATAGGACAGGTCATAGAAGAGCCTCGTTATGTTGTTGAGCACAAAGGTTCGGTTGTTGCCGACATCCCTATCAATCTGCTAACTGAAGGCGCGCCACTGTGCACACCTGATGGTGCTGCGGTAGAAGTGAAGGAGCGCTTGCTTCCTCTTCGTAAAGCAGCGCTACACGAGCGCGTGATGAGTGTTCTGTCGTCGCCAAACATCGCATCAAAAGAATGGGTGTACCGGCAATACGACTACGAAGTACAAACGCGAACAATCATCAAGCCTGGCAACGGCGCAGCTGTTCTTGGACTAAGCGGATGCAAAGGAATAGCGTTGTCATCTGGTTGCTATCCACAACAGGTCGCGCTAGATCCATTTAGGGGCTCAGTAAATACGGTATTTGAGAAAGCTATGGATCTTGCGGTCAAAGGAGCGGAGCCAGCTGCTTTTGTGAACTGCCTTAATTTTGGTAATCCAGAACGTGCTGATATCTACTCTCAGCTGGAAGGATCAGTCGCAGGACTCTCTCACGCAGCGCGCATCCTTGGCGTACCGATTGTGGGTGGAAATGTGTCTTTGTACAATGAGAGCGAGGAATATCAAACAGCGATTATTCCCACGCCCTCTATAGGAATAATTGGATACATTCAAGATGTATCGAAATGCCCTGCGGCCGTCTTCAGACAAGAAGGCGACGTTATTATCCTCATCGGTAAAACATCCCCAGAGTACGGAGGATCAGAATACAGTGATCTCTTTGGGCTTAACGGAAGCGTGCCTGAACCTCGCTCTAATATCAAGGAAACAATAGATACACTGACTGAACTTGTGCAATCGGAGAAGATCACTGCCGCGTCCGTGGTATCAAGGGGGGGTATCGTTGCCACGCTTGCTAAGATGTGCAGAGAGACCGGGGCAGCAATCAATCTGTCGAGATACCTGCGACATGAAGATGAGATCTTTTCTGAGAGCCCTGGAAGAGCAATAATATCCGTATCGCCGCAAGATGTTAACCACGTGGTAGAAACCCTGACATCGAGAGGGATACCAAATACAACTATAGGCAAAGCCGGTAGCAACGAACTAGTAATCACCGTTTTGGACAGCAGGCTCGCCTTTTCGTTAGCGTTGATAGAAGAGTGTCTTAACGCCCTGAGCCGTTGCATGGTAGCTTGAGTACAAGCCGCGAGCTTTTATATCCTTCTCATTAGGTACTCTGTAATGTTGAGCGTGAATCTTGTTTACGGAACATATGGAGAGAGTGGCATTCTTACAAGCATTAATAACACAAAAAGGATGCTATACTATCTCGAACCAGAAGGTGTACGCTTCTACGATAACTCGTTGAGAGTATGCGATGTATTGCACGCTCATACGTTTGGCCCGTTGGCACTTCTTTTAGTGCTATTGCATAAAGCATGTCGTAGAGCTGTCGTAATCCATGCTCATACAACTCCGCAAGATATGAAAAACAGTTATGTTGCGGCGAGCGTGTTAAGTGGCCTCTTCAAATATTATTTGGAAGTCTATTACAACCTTGCCGACGTTTGCATCGCCCCTTCGACTTACACAAAGGAGCTGTTGTTACAAACCCTTCGCATAAAGCGCAGAATCGAAGTGCTGAGTAACGGTATCGACCTGAGCTCGTATAACTGCGGTGAACAACGAGCGGCGAAGTTTAGAAAACAACATGCGCTCTCAGATCGGCCTTTGATTCTTTCGGTGGGATTTGTTTTCATACGCAAGGGGATTGCAGATTTCGTAGAAGCAGCCCGTAAGCTGCCCGATTATTATTTCGTTTGGGTTGGACGGCTCTTGCCATCTCCTCTCCTTCCA
This sequence comes from Methanobacteriota archaeon, assembly GCA_028679495.1. GTDB lineage: Archaea > Halobacteriota > Bog-38 > Methanoflorentales > Methanoflorentaceae > Methanoflorens. The sequence goes on along the minus strand of JAJRBK010000004.1, from coordinate 1,910 downwards.
CATGAGACGAAGGAGATACTGAACAACGCCCCGCGTAACGTGCTATTTACTGGCAGAGTTGATAATGTGTGTGATCCACTAAGTGCGGCTGATGTGTTTGTCTTTCCATCGTATGAGGAGAACCAGGGCATAGCAGCGCTTGAAGCTTCCGCATGCGCCTTGCCGCTCGTCCTGCGTGATTTGCCCGTATACACAGATTACGTCCATGGAAGCAACTGCATCAAGTTCACCACGAACCAAGAGTTTACAGCAGCTGTGGATGCGCTCGTGAAGGATAGGGCTAAAGCCTATACTCTCGGCGAGAATGCAAAAAAGACCGCGCAAAAGCATGACTTGCGTGTTATAAGCAAAGAGCTGCTTCACATCTATATCACCGCATAGCTGCGCTCTTCAGTTCACAATCGCTGCTCGAGCGTTGGGGACAAAAGGAAAGGTATATAGGTCAAATGTCTCGTAATAAATCTGTCCAAAAGGCGAGGGATTTAACGTGCATGTAGGCGAAGCGCTTATAGGCGATGATCCAGAACTGGCCCACATAGATCTCCTTATCGGTGATAAGGATGGCCCGGTTGGGGCTGCATTTGCTAGTGGGCTTTCGCATCTCTCGAAAGGGCATACTCCTCTTCTTGCGGTCATCCGACCCAATCTCCTCACAAAACCGGCAACACTGATCGTGCCCAAAGTGACGGTGCAAAATCTCGAGCAAGCAGGCCAAATCTTCGGTCCCGCTCAAGCCGCAGTCGCGAAGGCTATAGCAGACGCCGTTGAAGATGGCACCCTTGATAAACGGTTGTGCGAGCAATGCGTGATTATTGTTTCAGTGTTCATTCATCCCGACGCAAAAGACTACGGTAAGATCTACCGGCACAACTACGGGGCGACAAAGCTGGCTTTAACAAGGGCGCTCAGCAGTTTCCCGCCAATTGATACGGTGTTATATGAGAAAGATAGGTCGATACATCCTGTGATGGGATTCAAAGTGACTCGGCTATGGGATCCACCCTACTTACAAGTTGCCTTCGATTTGACCGAGCTGACCTCTGTTCTGACCGTCCTCGAGAAACTCCCCACGAGTGACCACCTGATTCTCGAAGCGGGAACTCCGCTTATCAAGCGTTATGGTCTCAGTGTCCTAAGCGAAATGCGAAAAGTACGACCGAGCGCATTTATAGTCGCTGATTTAAAGATCTTAGACACCGGCAATCTCGAAGCACGTTTGGCGGCAGATGAGGCAGCGGATGCCGTAGTCATCTCGGGACTGGCACCTACATCAACGATAGACAAAGCTATCGAAGAGGCGAATAAGACCGGCATTTACGCCATCATAGACATGTTAAACGTTGACAGGCCAGAAAACGTGCTCAAAGCCTTAAAAAACAAGCCAGATATTGTGGAGCTTCATAGAGCGATTGATGTCGAAGAAACAAACCATGCGTGGGGAAACATCGCAAATATCAAGAAGTACACTAAGCTTGTCGCAGTTGCCGGAGGGATCCGACAAGATAACATCAACGAAGCGTTAACGGCAGGCGCAGATATTCTCGTTGTCGGCAGAGCAATCACGGCAGCACGCGACATTGAAGGCGCAGCACGCATGTTTCTTCAAGGCTTAAAACAAAGCGACATAGATCAGTTTAGAGTGAAGACTGATTTCTAACGAAAACAAGTTCTTAGATTCGAGCATCTCCATACATCGTGGCAACAATGCCTCAAGCGCAACATATCGGGCAACTTTGCAGACTGTTTATACTCATTGACTGAGCGCGAATTTTACACAAAGTTTAGTCACTGAACAGCCTCAACACGGGTTGGGTGATAACAGGACAGGAGGTCCAAACATGAAACCGCTTATTGTACTAAACTTTAAGACTTATGCCGAAAGCACAGGGGAAAATGCACTGCGACTTGCG
>JAJRBK010000016.1 GCA_028679495.1 Methanobacteriota archaeon | reverse complement strand
TTTCAGCGCCTCCAAGAACTCGAATCAGAGATCGAAGAGCTAAAATCAGCTCTTTTTAACAAAGAGCCAGAAAAACGCTCTAAAACTCTCAAAAACGAATGGGCTCGCGGAGATTCGAACTCCGGATCCCCGCCGTGTAAAGGCGATGTCATAACCAGCTAGACCACGAGCCCGCAAGTTACCCTTATCACACGGCTATATTAAGGTTATTCCTCGTGTAATTGCACGAAACAGCGGCAGAGCTTCTCGTCAAAGCCGATGCTATATATGCTTCAACGTGATCATCTGTCAAACCGGGGTCTTACCAGGAATCTCCCTGCCGAGCTCCATAATCATTTTGTAGAGATCAATGGCCTTTAGAAGCGTCGTCTCAGTAAAGTCGCCCACCTTATAAATCCACCAATAGGGTTCTCTCCGCCGCTCTATTTCAAACTTGATGCTCGGGTCTTTAGTGAGGTAGAAATCCTTAGACTCCTCCTCGGCGATCTCTCCACTCGCGTTCAACCGCTCGATAAGAGGTTCCATCGTTGTGGACAGCAGTATTCTAATGCCTTGGCGGGACCCCACCTCAAGCAAAAGATTGCTCTGTGTTCCTATCGAGTAGAGTCGGAACCGCAGATCAACTGGTTCTATTTTTGCGCCGCCACGGTCAATAAATCCATGTTGGCGCATCAGCGTTTCAACGCGTGTTGCCACGAACGCCATCGTGCCCTCCCGCTCATCATTGAGGCTGCCATCGTAGATAAGCCCTAGTGTCCCGCTCGGATTCGTTATCCATCCATATCTGACTCGCCAGTTCGCCGTCGGATCTCATCGAAGATGGTGTGGCCCAGTAACGTCTGTGCCTCCTCCTGATAGTGCTGGTACATGAGATCAACGAGCACCTTGCTGCCCTTAGTCGTCGTGTGTATACCAATCCTTTCAGCTCTCATTACGAGCTCTTCTTTTTCCATCATGCCCAAGTAGGGAAGCACATAGTAGTGTGGCATCTCCAAAAAATCGGCCAGCCTCCGCGTCGTGGGGAGTTTGACGTTAATCGCGTGCTCGGTAAAGCGGATGGAGATACTTCTGTCGACGGTGAGCATGATCCGAAGCGCAGCGTCGAAAATTAGGTTGAGGTCACTACCGGCCATACGAATAAGGTACACGCAGGGCAGCTATAAAAGTGCTCTGAAATTGCTGATCCGGTCCCACGTGAGCAACAACGCTCGTGCACCTGATAAGTTTAGACAGGTGCGCGCGCTTTGTCGCATGTGCGATGGTTAACGCTCCCGATGTGAAGTTGTTCCCTATGTGCGACTGAGAACGGCTGGCGTACGTTAGCCAGCGCCTCCTTTGCGTGACTCTTCGGGCACGGCCTCTAAGTAGACGATCTCAGCCCCTGCATCGCGCGCGATTTGTTCAAGTTCGGTCTTCCTAAGGTGTCCTGCAAGAACCTGGAGGTCTCCTCCTGTCACTGCAACAACCTTGTATCGCGGTTGCTTTACACCCTTTCCAACCTTAAGGCGCTCTCGTACGTAGATTTTCATTTTGTCCCTCCTTCAAACAACTGATATATCAGTTGCTAACGATAAGAGTTATCCTGCCCGAGCTATAAGAAGCTATCGGAGGGTCACACATGCCACACAGACTTGGATTGGAATCGGGAATGAAAGACGAAACCCTCGTACGGCGGGCATTTCTCAAGGGGCTTGAAGAAGGAAAACAACTACGTCTATTGCCTGAACTCAACGTTATTAAACTCGGGGGACACGGCGCCATCGATTATGGGAGGGAGGTCGTACTTCCGCTCGTGGAAGAAATTGGGAACGCCTCCTCCTCGTACCAGATACTGGTCGTGACAGGGGGTGGCGCACGCGTGCGGCACGTGCTTGACATCGGTGCCGACTTAGGCATGCCAACAGGAATCCTCGCTGAGCTTGCTTCTAAGGTGAGCGAGCAGAACGCTATCATGATGGCGCTCCTCTTTTCATCGTATAATGGCACGCGGATCAAGCGGGAAGACCTGCTTGATTTACCGATGCTATTTCACTTAGGGGTGTTGCCCGTCATCCACGGAACGCCTCCCTATGGGCTGTACGAACACCCGCCTCAAATCGGCAGGATACCGCCGCACAGAACCGACACAGGGGCCCTCCTTATGGCCGAAGTGTTGGGCGCACGAAGCTGCATTCTGGTCAAAGACGTTGACGGGCTGTACACTGAGAACCCGCGTATAAACCCTCGTGCCGAGCTCATAAAGGACGTTTCAGCGCGAGAACTGCTTGCAATGGACCTTGAGGACCTCGTGCTCGAACGGATGGTAGTGGAACTCCTGCGCCGTACGGTAAACGTCAAAGAGGTCAGGATCGTTAATGGTCTCGTTCCTGGCAATGTCCTTAAGGCACTCATGGGGCAGAACGTCGGCACGGTGATACACGGTTACGACGCGTAGCGACAAAATGAGGACGCGTACGGCTATAGGGATGAGACTGTTTTGGAAAAAGGATGCGGGCTACACCTGCGCGCCCGCTGAGTGGTGCATCACTGCCCCATAGCGAGCGTTCGGTGTATAAAGAAGCGTCCGTCTCCTGTACCTACGTAAGGTAGCCTGCATCAGCGAGCATCTCAGCGTTGAGTATGGATGCACCTGCGGCTCCGCGCACAGTATTATGGCCCAAAAGCGTGTACTTGATGCCTTTTACGACGTCCCGGCGCACTCTTCCAACGCTGACCGTCATACCATGATTGACGTCGCGGTCAAGCCGCGGCTGTGGTCGGTCATCTTCGTCTCGCACGACGATAGGTCGCTTCGGAGAGAAAGGCAGGCCTATAAGAGGCTCGAGTGACGCCATGGCCTCCTTCACCTGTTCAGGAGACGCGACGACGTCGACCCACACCGATTCGGTATGGCCATCAATGACAGGCACACGATTACAGATTGCACTGACCGTGATGTCAGCGTTGATGATCCTTTCGCCGTTAAACGTGCCCAAAAGCTTGGGCGGCTCATTTTGCATCTTCTCCTCTTCGCCCCCTATGTAGGGGACCACGTTATCGAGAATCGCCATTGAGGACACGCCAGTGTACCCGGCACCTGAGACGGCCTGCAGGGTGGCAACCTTAACGTCGGTGAGTCCTAACCCCATGAGGGGCTTGAGCGTCATGGCCAACATGATCGTAGAACAGTTTGGGTTGGTGACGATGCACCCATCCCAGCCACGCTGGTCCCTCTGAAGAGGTATAAGTTTCGCGTGCTCCTTGTTCACCTCAGGAATGAGCAGCGGCACATCATCAAACATCCTGTATGACGCCGCGTTACTTGAGACCACAAAGCCCTCACGCGCGTACTCCGCCTCGACCTGTGCCGCAATATCGGCAGGAAGGGATGAAAAGACGATCTTGACATCCTTAGGCATGTCGTCAGCTCGCGTTGGAATGATCCGTAGCTCGCGCAGACCCTCGGGTATAGGGGTGCTCAAACGCCAATCCACGGCGTCCTGGTAGTGCTTTCCCGCGCTTCGTTCAGACGCGGCCAATGCAGCGACCTCAAACCATGGATGCCCCTCGAGAAGCTGGCAGAATCGCTGGCCGACCGCACCGGTTGCGCCAAGTACTCCTACTTGTATCTGAGGCATGTCTTACCTCACGTTACGACTATGGCGCCTGAAGGGCACACATCCGCGCACGTACCACAATCGACGCAATCTTCAAGATTCACCGCTGGCTTTTGATCAAGCGAGATGGCACCTGAAGGACATTCCTCAACACAGGTGCCACATTTCACACACGCGTCTGTGTCTATCACCGCGACCATGTAACAACCTCTATCCGCTCATGAAAAGAGGGCGATATAACCCTTTTGGTCAAATCAAACAGCCGCGTTACCGGCGTTCCAGGGGGGTGCGCTGCACAAATGAAGACTGGCTCGAGATGTAAGCAGCTTTTTCGGCGTGCTCTCCATGCTGCCAAGCTTCCCTCGACACACAGCACGCTATCTGATCTGCGGTAAAGCTCTTTTTATAGCTTTAGTGAGTATGCGTTACCATATGGCAGTACGGAGCAAGCAAATCACTCAGGGTCTAACACGAGCTCCCCAGCGGGCCCTCTTAAAGGCACTGGGCCTGACTGATGAGGATCTCGAGCGCCCGTTTATCGGCGTTGCTAACGCGTGGAACGAGGTCGTTCCCGGTCATCTCCATCTGCGAGATCTCGCAGAGTTTGTCAAGAAGGGCATACACCGCGCAGGCGGAGTTGCATTTGAGTTCGGCACCATTGGCATCTGCGATGGCATTGCGATGGGGCACGCAGGGATGCAGTACGCCCTCCCCTCTCGTGAGAACATCGCTGATTCTGTTGAGCTTATGGCACAGGCACACCAATTCGATGGCCTGGTCTTGATCGGTTCGTGCGACAAGATCATCCCTGGGATGCTCATGGCAGCGCTGCGGGTCAACGTGCCGGCTCTCGTCCTAACCGGGGGTCCTATGCGCGCGGGCTATTACCAGGGCACCGAGCTTACCCTTGTCTCCGTGTTTGAGGGCGTCGGGTGTGTACAAGCAGGCACGATGAGCGAAGCGCATTTGGAGGAGCTCGTCAACAGGGCATGTCCAGGGTGTGGAAGCTGTCAAGGCTTGTATACGGCCAACACGATGGCATGCATAACAGAGATACTCGGCCTTTCGCTTCCGTACTGTGCAACTACGCTCGCCACGGATGCGCGGAAAAAACGAATTGCTGAACAAACGGGCACAAAAATAGTTGACCTCGTCTCAAAAGAGATGAAACCGCGCGACATCGTGACGGACGCCTCTTTTAGAAACGCAATTG
>JAJRBK010000015.1 GCA_028679495.1 Methanobacteriota archaeon | reverse complement strand
CCTTTTAGGCAGGGCGACACCACGTGAAGCCTACTACGTTGTGAGTTTGGTGATACGCAACCTCCTCATCGGCTCAAAGGAAGGGGTGACCGAAGACGCTATTGCCCGTGCTTTCGTTATGTCATCCGATCTCGTGCGGCGTGCGTGGATGCTCACTAACGATATCGGTCTCGTCGCTAAGATAGCCAAAGCCGAAGGAATACGTGGCTTACAGGCCCTTAATATTGAACCGATGCGTCCAGTAAGGCCTATGCTTGCGCAAAGTGTCACAGGAATAGAGGAAGCGCTCGACGTTATGGGCGGCCGTGCAGCCTTCGAGACAAAATACGACGGCGCTCGTATCCAGGTACATAAGGTCGAGCGAGTTATCAGGCTCTTTTCACGAAAGATGGAGGATCTAACCGATGCATTGCCTGATATCCTTGAAGAGGTTAAGCAAAGCGTGAAGGCTGATTCGATTATTCTTGATTGCGAGGCGATTGCCGTGGATAAGCGTACGCAGCGCGTCATACCGTTTCAAAACATTCTCAATAGGTTGCGGCGAAAGTATAAAATCAAAGAGCTCAGCGATCGGATCCCTATGCAACTGCGGCCCTTTGACATTCTTTACCTAAACGGAAAAAGCCTCGTCGATCTTCCCTTTGTCGAGCGGCGTGCATTGCTTGAAAAAACCATTATCTCGCTCGATGAGGAATGCAAGCCCTCTGCTTTTGAGGAGCTCAGCGATCCTAATGCCGTGTCACAGTTCTTTGCAGCATCGATAAATGCGGGTCACGAGGGCTTGATGGCAAAGGACCTTCACGCAAGCTACAGCCCTGGCATTCGTGGACGAAAGATGGTAAAGTTGAAGGAGACTCTCGACACGCTCGACCTTGTCGTGATTGCAGCAGAATATGGACACGGGAGGAAAGCAGGGTGGATCACCTCATACGAGCTCGCAGCACGCAACGAAGAGAACGATGAATGGGCGCCTGTTGGTCGCGTATCGAGCGGCGTCTCGGATGAGCAGCTAAAAGAGCTCACTGAAGAGATTAAGTCGTTAGTTATAGGGGAACGAGGACGCATGGTCGATGTCGAACCGCAAATCGTGCTCGAAGTAAAGTTCAACGAGGTGCAAAAGAGCCCGAACTATGCTTCAGGATACGCGCTCCGATTTCCACGCATAGTCCGCATACGAAGCGACAAAGGACCTGATGACGTTGAAACACTCGACCGAATCAGATCAATTTATGACCTGCAACACAGACCTGTAGATCCTACCGTTCGTGAACATAAGTAGGTTTGTCCAGTTGTCGCGCTTAGCAGACTAGTGCGGGCTCGACGCTGTGCGATACGTTACACCCCCGATCGCTCCCAGATTCGCAGTGACTTAGAAAGCGCCGTTGTTTCTGCAACAGACGCGCCGATTAGTATCGCAAGCAGAATTTGATCGTTCTGAGCGCCGAGACGTTTCGCCCCTTCAATATGCGTTTCTAGGCAATACTCAGACCCAAGAGAAGCAGCTGCACTGACTGCGACAAGTTCCTTTAAGCGCTGGCAACGCAGGATCTGTCGCGAGTCGCTCTGACTAATAGAAAAACGCCTTAAACATCGACGGATTACACTGAAGTTCTTGATAGATCTTTGGAATAAAACCATAGTAGTTCTCTATCCGCTCGAGTATGGCACGCATTTCACTATCCGTAGATTCGTTCATCCTAAACCCCCTGCAAAGTAGCTCTCGTACAGCCGCGACTTAGGTTTTTTGGATTTGCTTTACGGTGCACTTCAGGGAAGCTATTTAAGGCACAAAAAAGAACTGTTGTTCTGGTGATGTATTTGGCTGAAGAAGATCGTATATCTGTTGCACCAAGCGCGTTTTTGTATCACGACAAAGACAAGTACACCGTAGAGATAGAACTGCCCGGAGTTCACAAAAAAGACATAGAGTTCGAAGCTACGACAACAGGATTTTGCCTTCGTGCCCCGAGAGATGACATAGAGTACGTAGGCTGCTGGACGCTCGCCCACTCGATTGAGCCGAACAAGGCAACAGCGTCGTTCTCAAATGGACTTCTGACTGTTTCAGTACCCATAGCAGAGAGCTTTGAAGGCGTTAGAGTGCCCATAAAATAGATGTAGAAAGGGCGATCTCGACGGAGATGCGCCCTCTTACATCATCGAACCCTTGAAAAGGATTACAACCTGGGCGCCGTCATCATTTACTGCGTGCCCTTTCTATAGCTTTGTATAGCTTTGCTCGCCGCGTTCTTAGACATGGCCGAACTGTGAGCAAAGCTCTTAATCACGATGTGGTGGAAATAGCAGCAGACTCGCCACAAATAGTATACCCACCGCTACGACGAATACCCCCACGTAAGCGATTAGCGCTTGGCTCGGATCGCTAAGGTCCAAGGAACGAGAGGAGGCATAGATTAGCACCGCTCCAAACGTGGTGACTGCAAGCGCGATAAGCAACTCTCGTCTTATGTTCATCTCCGCTCTGCCTTGAGCGTGATACGTTGGTGATATAGATTACTACGCCTGTCGATTTTGCTCAGCTACGCACGGATCATCGTTAACATCATCTTAAAGCGCGTGACTGCTTTCAGCGCGTGCGGGATATTAGCAGGCATGATAATCATCTGCCCCTCAGTGACGTTCGCGCTGTTGCCGCCGATCGTTATGGCTGCCTCACCATCGATGATTTGTACCACCGCGTCAAATGGTGCCGTATGCTCGCTCAAGCCTTGGCCTTTATCAAACGCGAAGAGCGTTATCGTGCCTGCTGTGGTATCGATTAACGTCTTACTCACCACTGAATCGGTGGCATAATCGATCAGCTCTCTTGTGTTCAGAGCCTTCCCCTTATCCGTACCTTGGTTAGCCATACCCATCACCTTTCACATTGCTTCCTATGTTGCTCTCTCATCATAGTTGCCGTCATTACATGGATGCATACTGTAAATAAGCGTTATACAGCAGTCAAAATCGGAAGCTTAAAGTCAAGGCTGTTCAAGTAAAGCCTTCGAGATACATGCCGCTTGAAACGCTCAAGGATTTTGGACTAAAAGAAAAAGAAGCGCGTTTTTACCTCGTCCTGCTCAAGCATGGCCCAAAAACGGTGGGGCAGCTTGCGAAGGAGCTGGGTACTTACCGCGAGGACGCATACCGCACGCTGATAACGTTATCTCGCAAAGGTCTTGTTGAGGAGTCAATCTCTAAGCCGATCCGCTATTCTGCGACTGACCCCGAAAAGGCACTCGACATGATAACGATAAGCCAAGCGCATGAGCTCCACAGGATGGAGGCATATAAGCAAGAGGCTTTGGGAATTCTTAAAGGACTCAGTTCTCTTGAGGAAACCACATACGAAACATGTAACGTTGTGCGAGGCAGGGACGAGGTTTTGAGCGGGGTTTCAAAACTTGCACATACGGCTACAGAGAGCATCGTTCTGGCCATTATCCCTGATATAATACCGTTCGTTGCACGGCGGGGGATCATAGATGATTACGTGGCAGCTGTGCAAAAATCGGTGAGCGTCCGGTGTATAACCGAGGTGACGTCTTACACTCTGAACACAGTACGGCAAATGACTGAGGGGGGGATCGAAGTACACCACTATGATCGTTACGACAGCCTTGTTTTCACTGTCGTCGATTCACAAGAAAGCATGGTCGCCATTGACTTTGACCTGCACAAGCCTCAGTCAAAAAATGTTCGCGCGACTGCGTTTTGGTGCAATAGCGCAAACTACGCCAAACGTTTGGTCAACACATTTAACGATATTTGGAGGCGCTCTGTACCAGCTCAAGAGTGCATACACGCTTCTGAATGAGTGAAAAGCTATGCTGGGTTAGCTCGCGTGGTCAGTCGAATCACTGTATCATCTAGCGTTCTTTCTAAGACGACGTCTAATGTGGCTGAGGACGATTTTTTAAGCTCACTCCTCAGTTCCGGACTCAAAGATCCATTCTTTGACTTTCGTTAGTCTCTTATCAAGACGCTCCAGCTGCTTCAGAGCGTCCAGTTCTTCTTGTTCCGCCCTATATCTTTCCTCCGCACCGCAGATGATAAGCGACTTATGGGTCCCTTGCCTGACGCCCATCCATAATTTATGGGAGTTATGTTAACGATGTTTACTAAGGCGATCGCGCTATAAGCGGGGTGACTACTGAGGGCTTGGATCTCTTGCGTTCTTAGCGAGTTACTTAACGAAACGTGACGTTTTTTGACAATATTAGGGCTGGGCCACTTATTAAGCGCTTCTTGAATAGAATTTAGCTGGGTGCAATACAACTATCATTTGCGAATGATCGGAGAAACATTCCCCCAACGTTCTGAAAAGACAAATTGCTCAAGCGGCTTTCGTTTCCGCGGTGCACGCTCCTGCTTTTAAAGGTCATCAGGTAGACTCTCAGGATCGCCCAAGTATCCAATAGCTATGATACCAACAGGAGCATATCCATCAGGGATACTGAACGCTTTTTGTACGGCCTCCTCGTTTAAGCCACTCGCCTGATGGACGTAGAGGCCGAGCGCCGTTGCCCGTATCACGAGATTCTCCACAGCTAAACCAACGCCGTAAACTGCAAATCGATTGGCCTTTCCGGTTTGAAGATACAGCTGAGCTAAGCTTAAAACGAGAACAGGAGCATGGCGTGCCCATTGCTGGTTTCTCTCTGGAAGGCACCCAAGCAGGCGGTCGTACCCCTCCTTACCCTATTTGGTGGCGAGAACAAAGCTCCATGGCTGAGCGTTAAGCGCCGAAGGCGCCCAGCGTGCGCCCTCAAAAAGGCTTAGCAGCTTATCATTCTCAACAGGACGCTCGGCAAACGCACGAGGACTCCAGCGCCTCTTTATCAGCTCGTGAATCGGGTACGCGTTGTCTGCAGGCTTCTCCATGCTCGCCCCAAGGTAAGACTGCTTACCGCTCCACGCCCCACACCTTATAGTGAATCTCCTTGAGCTCTTCGGGATTATCAGCCAAACACTGCGGCGGCCTAAACGACCCCTGTACCCCCATCGCCGCATCAGTCTTCTTAATCGAGGCCCACGGGTCTTTCTCCATCTCCATCACCGCACGGATGCACTCAACGTTGTCAAGGATGATATCGGCCTCCTGGTGGACGCCCTGCATGTAGAAGACCTCGTTACCCACGACGTTCACGCTCTCCTCCCATATGGGGATCTCCCAGAGGTCATAGCGGGGGCGGAGCATGTCTCGTGAGAGCTCGATGATCTCGGCGGTGGAGCCGAGGCCGTCGCCCGCTCGTACGAGCATAAT
>JAJRBK010000132.1 GCA_028679495.1 Methanobacteriota archaeon | reverse complement strand
TCGCCGACCGCACAAGCAACGACGGGAGCACAACAAGCACAACAAGCACAACAACCGGTGATCGTTAACGTAATACAATCGACTGCAACCCCGAAAACAACACCGACTCCGACTCCAACATCGACGCCAACCAAGCGCCCAATAGTATCGTTACCAAGAGTATCGGTTGCGCCACCAGTTTCGGGCTTATAACCGTCGTGACCTAAAGAAGAGGGCAGCGCCTGCTTCTGTATAGCTTGACCTTTGGTGTTAGGAAAAATCGCGTCTTCTACTTCCAATCGGTGTCTGCGGGCGCACCTTCGAAGCAGCCACTTGCGAACGCGTTCAAAAATGAACATGCGTTCCTTGCCTTTGCGGACGTAGGAACATATGTTCCGTCATCTTTTTATAGAAAGAACATGATACCAACGCTGTTGGGGGTATTTTAACACCCCTCTCTCCCCTTTTCAGCAGCAGCACGAGGAACGTGATAGGTCGATACTAACACGCGTGCGTTGCCGAAAAACACCAAACCATGTGACGGGTACGCCAGAACCTTGTCTCACTACTTTGCTTCGCTGGAGGGGATGCTTGTGTAATCTGAGTGCTTTTTAATGCACACGCACACCCGTCACACATCTGCCCCGTTATCAGCGTGGTTTCATTGGAACAGAACGCCCTTTCGCTCACATTAAGGGTCGGTGTGAGTATCTTAACACACTAATCACACATCCGACCAGTGCCGCGTATACGCGTTGCGACATATTCACGCAGGGGATGCTGGTAATTATTCCAAACTACGGCTTTTTATTTCAGCAAGCGAGAGACTTAAGCGAGGAAAGGGATAGTAAGGCGTCTTAATTGGAATGAGTGTGCTTAAGCTTTAAGTCTCACTTCTGCCAAGCACAGCATATAAACATCATACCGTGCTCATTGAGGGGATGACGATAAGTTGCTATGCAGGTTATTACCTCAGAGCCTCCGCCAAGCTCCGGCTGTTCTTTCGAGTCCGTTTCGAGGCTTCCAAGTAAGGCTTATAAACGCAGACCTTACTGTCAATCGGCTTGACATAAGGAGATCCAACCAAGCTTATTCAGTACGTAAATGCCTTGTTTTTACTGTGCACTCAACGCTATTATAGCATTTTTCCCAGCAACAATCTCTCCAGATCTTTTAAGGTGCTGCAAGGCGAATATCATCAACGGGAAGCCTCATGATCGTGTGGCGATGCCCGGCAAGCCTTTCGGTAAGCGCCTGTAAGATGTGCTCTGCGCGGTCTTCGTTCACCACGGCGTTGACTTGTATCGCCTGCTCGGTGTTATCCCTGATCGCTTCAATTGCCATCTCAGGCTCCTCCTTGATGATGAAGCCTGACCAGTTCTGCGGTGACAAGCCCCAGTACTCGACGCAATAAAAGCCGGTCACACCCTCTTCGGTCAAGATGTTGATCGTTTTGCCGAGGGTTTCGTAGTCCACAAAAACGTTCAAAAGCACTTTAGCCATGCTTTTACTCCCTGTAGACGTAGTGAACGTATATGTGCAGTTCAAGTTATTACTCCCTGCGCTCGTATTATGCGGTTGGCGGAAGCTAATCGGTTCTCGAAAGAACTGCTAACTCCAAAAATCCTAACGGTGTATAAGGAATATTTTAGGTAACCTGACGCATTTAGGCTATTTTTATCGCAGTGAAGTAAGAGCACAGCTAAATATCAACCGCGCTGCGTATTCTCGAGGTTCGCGCGAGCAGATAAAGCACAAAAGCCGGAGCCTAGTGGAGCCTCCGACCTTCCTTATGCACAAACGTCAACACAGCCTCTGCTCACCAAACAGAAGCAAAAAAGTGTTCAAAAATGAAAAGCCAAAAAAGAAAAGCACGAGAGGCAACTCTCATGCTTTTACGACAACGGTGTGTGCGGCACGATCGCCGAGACGTTGCTTAGTGTCTGATGACCAGATGAGGATCGCACCGAGTAGATACGGGATGAAGTAGGGGATCGCGTCGATGATCCTCAGTATGTTGCGCACCACCGCATCGGTATAGTCGATCTTCAAGCCGCTCTCTCGAACCACCTTGATCTTCACCGCCATCTTGCCGACCGTCTGACCGTACCTTCCTTCCATGAGTACAAAGTACAAGAACCAGATAAGCGCAGAGATAAGCCCTCCAACCCAGGCTAGCGGGTTGGGCACTGCGGTAACCATTGGCACCCCCGTCGTGTTCGTGACGGTAATCTGGGTGGCTGTATTGAATGGAGCTGTGATGATACCTGTGATGACGGCTAAAATGATAGTATCGATAAGGATGGCGACAAAGCGAATGGCGACCCCTTCATAGTGCATTCCGGCAGCCGGCGCGGCATACGACGGCGCTTGATACGCAGGTGGGGGTACATACGCGGGCGCGCCTCCTCGTTCTGCTTCGGGTTGCGGCTCGGACGGCGCGCTCAGTGGTGGTTGCGGTTCTGCTCTTGGAAGAAGTGCGCCGCAGCTCTCGCAGTACTTCGCTCCCGGCGATGCAGGCGTGCCGCACTTTTGACATTTATCCTCGTCCGTGTGTTTCACCTCCTAGATTTTTATACGTGATAGGGTAAGTAGCCCTTCCCTTTTTAATCTTGTCTCGGCAAAATACGTAATACGAGCTCATTTAGTGCCATTTCCTGAGTGTTGGTAAAGACATCTAAGCAGGCTATATCAATGGGCGTAGTGGTGATGTGAGCGGCGCGTACATCAAGGAAGCAGGGCAGGCAGTGAGTAGTGTGTGCGTGGTTCTGAGATTTGTAAGACGTAACGCATTTAAATCACTCCTGTTTCCTCACAGCAGCTGGAGCCTGGTAGTGGTTCTGACGGAAGAACCTTAATCGCAACCCATTGCTATCCGCGCACTGAAAGATCTCGTTATGTGATGTCTAGCGTCGGCTCTGCCGCGCCAAAAAAGAGCAAGTGTTAAGTCAACGCGCGCCCCTTGCATAAGCGTATGAACTTACGACTAATAGCAGTCGGACTTGTTGTGGTGGCTGTAATCGGGGTCGTCGTTGCCGCGGGAGGGTGCGCCGCAACGACAGGTGCCCCCAACATACCGGCAAATCATCAAGGCAGGACCACCTGCTTCGAGTGCCATCAAAACGGTACCAACGGTGCTCCTAAGATGCCGCAGTGGCACCTCGATAGGATAAAAGATGGGCGCCTTACTAACAATGTAACGAACTGTCTTGAATGTCATAAATTTCAAAGCTAAGAATTATTGCACAATTGATCAGCGCACAGATGATAGACTAAAATGAGTTTGTATGGGGCGGGTCCGGTGTTGTTTCAGCTCCGTGCCACATGCGGTGAACGTGATGCATACCGTGAACGATCCAGCTGTCTCACCTGCGTGGCATATCGGCGGCGTTCCTAGAGATATACTCACACAGAAAAGGAAATGTATGCTATCGTTGAGAAAACTAAAGGTTGACGGTAACAGAGTCCTAGGTAATGAAAAATGGGAGCGATGCTGATGAAAGCACTTGTAATCTACGATTCTTTGTATGGCAACACTGAGAAAGTAGCGAGGGCGCTCGCATCAGGAATGCGCGAGGGAGGGATCGACGTCGAGTGCGTTCGAGCGAACACGGTTGACGTTGGCACTCTCAGAGCGTACGATATGATCGTCATCGGTGGACCTACACATTCGATGGGGCTCTCAGACACAATGAAAACATTTACGAAGCAACTCAAAGAAGCAGCCGTCAAAAACAAGCAGGCTTTTGCGTTCGACACCAAGTATGATTCTCGGTTCGCTGGCAGCGCCGGAAAGAAGATCGAGCAGCGAATGAAACAGAACGGCATGAAGGTCGTCGTGCCGCACGCTTCAGCGATCGTCCTTGGAAAGGAAGGACCGCTTAAAGAGGGCACTGAAGCACAGTTCAAACAGATTGGGACCGAGTTAGCTCGAAGCGCGCTTGCGTCCTGACTCGGTTAGTCAGAGGCGCTGAATAGAGCAATTAAAGGCACCTCCTGCCGGAGCACGTGTAAGATGCGCATATGCGATATTAGAAAAACACAAAATCAGAATCTGACCTTCAACCGAAGCAATTGGCGCGGAGTTAGCTTCCATATTCTTAGAGACGAGCTCGACACCGTAGAAGCATGATCGACTACGGCACGTTTGTATGGGGCGGTTGTAATATCATATCGGCCCCGTGTTATACATGCATGGAACGCGACAGACACCCGTGGTTCCAACCGTCCTAAATGCAAATGGTATGTCGCCAGCGTTCCTTTTGATATACTGAAACTAAACGGGAGTGTGCGCACTGCGTCGTACAATAGCCCGAAATAATCTGCTGCACAAAGGGAGGATCTGCAGCATTACTGCTGCAAGACTGTCGCAGAAGCAGATGGTCATAGAACAGGTACAAGCGTGATGCATGCTCGACAGCTCGCATTGTGACATAGCTGCGACGCTGAACATTGTAGGGGTTCCAAAAAACCACACGGCAGATGGCAGCCTACGACTGTCCGGAATAGTCGTGTGCGTGCTTAATTTTCAAATAGCTCATTCACCTTTTTGCACCCATCATTGTGAGGGGGCTTATAGAAACACATCTTTTCTGGGACTCCCTTGGAGTACTTCATGCATCCCCAGCATTGACTAAACATCCGAGTCCCGTGTTTATCTCTGTGGGCTTTGCATAACTCGGCTGCCCTTTCCAAGGGGATTAAAATTTCTGGTGGCATTATCAAAAGTACTCTTGTTTGTCACTTTAGTGTTTTTCCCTTCTTTTTAGCAGTAGCATACGTGAGCCTGTTTCACAATAGCATGAAAAACGATTCTACAATAAGTGACCCTCCGCGCTGCAGCTCGAGAGGTGCCTAGAGTTGCAGGTCTGTAAGAAGGCAGCGCAGCTGGACTTACTACTAATGGGTCATGCCTACTTTTAACAGCAAGGATGAGAAAGTAGAAGCACTTAAAATGACAATGCAAGGTTTTGGGTACGGTTGCTTAGTAGGGGAAATGAATGGTAGGATGAAACAAATTGCCCTTGGCTTTCTCTTGTTATCGGTAATAGCAAGCGTGCTCACTGCGGGGTGCACTAACCCTATTACAAATACAGCTCCATCGCCAACACCTGCTGTAGCGAGCAACACGACATGGCTTGAGGAAAAGATAGCAAGTCTACCTCTAATTGAATCTGTAAATCCACTCAGGCGGGTGTCCGATGATCCCTCAGGCCTTGAAACATATAAGGGCACGTATCTCGTATCAGAAGCAGGAGGCCGTGAGTACATATCAACGTGGACATTTCAAACAACAGATTCAGACGTGACTGCTAAACTGCATTATCAGCAGTTGGTGCGTCAAAAAATGGACGAAGGCTATAAAGAGGGACGGCCTGTCGAAGTTCCGTCTACGCTCCTCGGGAACGTAACATCATCATGGTATGGTGCAAAAAACCACAACCAAGCTCAAGCTATGTATGGCTATAACTACGAGCTTGCTGACTGGTGGGTACTAAGTGTGACTGGCTTACCAGAATCCGTCTTAATAGGCGATATCTGAATAACTATATGTATAAAGCATTTTAACGTCCTTAGAACGGCAGCCGCTCATAGATCTCCGCAGGTCGCATCTTCAAACTGGATATAGATAGCTGTGTTGTGTGTTGGAATGTCCCAGCACCTACTGCAGCCTCCGCGCATTGCAGCTCTGCGTTCTCGCGATAACTGGAGCCTGGTGGAGGTTCTGACGTAAGAATCTGGTCTCGCTTGCCAAGCGTTTACGTGCTTACATTCTGAGATCCGGGAGAATAGATTTAAGCACGTGTAGCCATATCCCGGTTATACGGTTTTTGTTTTAAGCCAAAATATGGTGAACTCAGCTCAATACATTAACGATTTGGCGTTTGAACAGGGATAACTTGCCAAGATACCTCAGCTTGTATTTTTTCGATGTCCTGCGTTGGCCCCGAAGTGCTTCATAAACCAATGGGATACGTCAGTCTTCGTGACTTCCCCGTGCATCCGATGTGCTACAACGCGTATTTCGTGACGAAACAGCTGAGTGCGCAATACTGCTTAGTCCCGTGAGAGCTCTGCAAGATCTTGCGATTGGCACGAAGGACACATCGGATTCTTGCCCATCGATTTGAATTCCTTGTTGCACACGTTGCAGCGATAGCGCTGAAACCAGCTCGTTTCCATCGTTATGAAAGGTCCGCCGCCTGAGCACATAGCTTACATCTCAATATGTCTATGTGCGTCCGCTCCAAT
>JAJRBK010000131.1 GCA_028679495.1 Methanobacteriota archaeon | reverse complement strand
ATTCGCGCTCACCAAGATCATCCTCACTCACCCTGTCACCTTCGTGAGAAACAGGAAGATGCGGCCAGACGAGCAGCGCTACGTCCGTCCTCCACGGCGGTATGAACTCCCTGTATTTCGGGAAGGCATGAAGTACTCCACCTCGAACGAGCCCTACCTTCGACCGACGCTCCACTGTAACCCTCGCGAGCACGAGATCATCGCGATGGCACACGAACTCGGCGCCTATGAGCTTCCCGACCGGGAGTTCGCCGAGGCGGCGTACTGGTTTTGCAAAGACAATATACAGTTTGAGATGTGCGCATTGGATAGCGCAGGAATGACCCTCAAGAGAGGTACGGGCACGTGTTTCCACTATATCTCCTTGTTTAACGCCCTCTGTCGTGCCGCGGGGATTAAGGCGCGGTATAAGCTTTTCGCCATGAACTACGATAGATATTCAGGAGGGCGTGGTGGTGGTGTCGATCCAATATGGGAGGGCCTGTACAACACTTTGGGATACTTGATGTCCGAGGCAGAGGCTGAGGTATACGTCGATGGTGAGTGGACAGTCGCACACCCAGCGACGAGTGCTGGGCTGCAGGCGGCCCAATGGCTCCCGATAACCAAGCTCGGAGAGGATTCAATAGGTTTATTCTTCGATGCCGTGCCCGGGACGATACAGAGGGTCGAGTCTGTTCCCCGGGGGATGGACCGGGGGATGAGAATTCTCCTTTGGTTAGCCCCTGCATCACCAGAGCGGGTCGCTATTGCTTATCAGAATGCGGCTATGTATGGGCAGCAGGTCATCGCTGAGGCTGGGGGACGTGAAGCGTACGATCGAATGGCGCGGGAGCGCATGAAGCTCTCTTCTCCAACCGTAGAGGCAAAGGGCGAGACAGTACTCGTATTTGAGGAGTGACGCGCTTTTCTTTCTAACAGTCACTCGCGCTCAACTGAGCGCGTTAACATTGTGTGCCATTGATCGTGCCTTAACCAATACGGAAGGCTAGCGGCACAGTTGGATACTCTTATATTTAACGTGACCATGATTGGGAAGCCCCTATGGTGAAGGACTACATAGAAACGATTGACCTTGAGAAGAGCTTTGGCGGCCTTCAAGCTATTGATAAGTTCACGCTTCGAGTGAAAAAGGGTGAAATTTTTGGGCTATTAGGCCCGAACGCTGCCGGGAAGACGACCCTCATCAAGATACTGTGCAGTCTACTGATGCCAACGGGCGGCGCAGCCTATGTGCTGGGCAAGCGTGTCCCTGACCGGCATATCGCCCCTCTCATCGGGTATATGCCCCAGGAGCTCGCGCTCTATACCAATGTGAGCGTGCACGAAAACGTAGAATTCTACGGCGCAATTTTTGGCCTCAGCAAGGATCAGATTCTAAAGCGCGAGCGCGAGCTCCTCAGATTGATCGATCTTGAGGCTCACACCAAGGCCATCGTCCACAACTTGAGCGGTGGCATGCAGCGTCGTGTCTCACTCGCGTGCGCCTTGCTCCACGAGCCCCCCCTCTTGTTCCTCGACGAGCCAACAGTCGGTGTCGATCCACAACTGCGTATGTCCTTTTGGGACTACTTCGAAGGGCTGAAGGATGGCGGAACCACTATTTTGATCACGACACACTACATGGACGAAGCACGTCGCTGCGACCGCGTCGGATTCATGCACGCGGGGAAGCTTATCGCTGAGGGATCGCCCCATGAGCTTCTCGATCTAACTCACACAGATTCGCTCGAAGATGCGTTCTTGATATTGTCGCGGGAGGAGAGAGGATGAATGTAGGACGGCCGGTCGCGGTCGTCAAGCGCGTGGTCGCGGATCTTAATGTCGCGCGAGGAGAGAGGATGAATATAGGACGAGTAGTCGCGGTCGTCAAGCGCGTGTTCGCGGATCTTAACCATGACAAACGCACCGTGGGTCTCATCGTCATAGTACCGCTCCTTTTCATGCTCGCGTTCGGTTTTGCATTCCAGGGCGACGTGAGAGACGTGCGTGTGCTCGTCGTCAACGACGATAATGGAGGGGGACTTGGAAATGCTAGCATATCAGATCGGGTCATCGCAAATCTCGATACTGCTACCCTCACGGTCGATTCTGCCACAAATGAAAGCGCCGCTGTTGCCGAGGTGCAAAACGGTAAAGCGTACGCAGTGATCGTGTTTCCCACCAATCTGACTGAGACCGTCTATGGTACAGCGGCACAACCGCCTTTAGCGGCGCAAGCTAACCCCCCCGGCATCATTGCGATAAACCCTCAGGCAAAAGTCAGCATACGCGTGTTGGCCGATAAGAGCAACACAGAGGTCTCCCGCGCAATCATTACAGCAGTCAACGCGGCCGTGTTGAAAACAGCAGACGAGAACGGACAAAGTCAACGCTTGTCAGTTGATACGACCGGAGCAATCTATGGGCTCAACGCTCGTTTCATCGATTTCTTCTGTCCGGGCATCGTGTGCCTTGCCATCTGGAACCTCACAACGCTGCTCACCCTCCAAGCGTTTGTCGGAGAACGTGAGATCGGCACGCTCCAGCGACTCTTCGCATCACCGCTGCGAGAGAGCGAACTTGTCGCGGGTTATTCGATAGCCTATGGAACGCTCGGCGTTATGCAGGCCGGATTGCTTCTCGCGGTAGGCGTGCTCCTGTTTAACGTCATTATAGTGGGCAATATCATTCTGGCCTTTGCCACCATCGCGCTGCTCGCCATCGTTTCACAGGCGCTCGGGATACTGCTATCAAGCGTCGCACACAGTCAACGAGAAGCGGGTGAATTTATGCCGTTTCTCATGCTCTCGGCTGTTCTTCTCTCAGGAATTATCTGGCCTATCGAGGCAATCCCGGTGTGGCTCAGGCCAGCATCGTACCTCATTCCGACCACGTACGCCGTAGAGGCGGTGCGATCAGTGATGATGCGGGGATGGGGACTTAGCATGATTTGGGTTGACATCGTAGCGCTGCTCGTGTTTGCTATTACGTTTCTCGTGCTGGCGGTTATCATGCTGAAAAAACGAGAGTAGCGTCTATACGAAAAATCGATCAATTGCCCCTCGGTAATCTAAGCCTGGAAAACATCGAACATCGCGAAATTACGTTGTCTTAAGTAAGTAAGTAAGTAAGTAAGTAAGGCCGCGTCGCAGTCTTTGGACCCGCGCCTTTAAGTAACCCTCCTTTCATTTTTTTAATATAGCTTCCACAAAACTGAACAATATGAGGAAAAGACATAAATTGTTATATGTGATGACCGCTTAAGTGTCACACTCGCGCAACTGTTGTGACGGGAGGAGACGCCGGAGCAAATAGGTACGGGCACTGCAATTTGCAGCGGAGAAATCCTGTGAGTTGCATCAGAGTGTTTAGCCTGCGGGTTGCCGGGCCGCGCGAAAGAAAAAGCGAGGACGCATAAAGCTTTCTTAAATCACTAGGGAGCAGAATGCGGAGATTTGGGGAGGTACGAAAGTGAATGTTCCTACGATGGCAATACTAGCTGGCGCGGCCGCGCCCCGCGAACACACGTTCAAAAACCAGATCATTGGGTTCGTCAGCATGCATCACCTGCTGATACGGGTAATGATTTTTCCTATCGCGGCGGCTCCCTATGTGGTAGCAGGCGGACTAATTGATGCGAAGTTCTTAATCTTTTTCTTTACGACGCTTCTAGGGGGCATATTTGTACAAGTATTCAACGACGTCTGGGACGTCGAGCGGGATAGGAAGAAGTGGCCCATGCGACCGTTGCCAAACGGTTTGCTCTCGAGACGGCTAATGGCAGTCTATATGCTTATCGCGGGAGGACTCACGCTCGTGATAGCCGGCGCGGTCTTCAACTTGGTCTTCGCGGCGGGGGTGCTTATCTTGTTTGCGGTGCACGTCGCTTACGTGACCTACACGCGAGATCACATTGGTGTTCTTACTGGATTGATACCCATAGCGATAATGACCCCGGTATCGTGGCTTGCCGTTGCTCCAGGAACCATCCTCACCCCGCTGCCGTGGCTGCTCACCCTGATTCATGTGACCATAGGAGGGGTCGGTCAGACATTTAATGAAGTGAGAATCCCACACAAAGCCCTCTTCGTCGAGTTCACGCCCTCTACGAACAAAGCGCTCACTATCACGTCCGCTGTTGCGTTCTTCCTCATCAGTACGTACACCTTTCTCTACGCGCAGTGGGCCTGGCCGTTCATGGTGGTGACGGGCGCATTCACGGTATGGGCTCTCGCTCAGGCGAGGTATTGGGGGAAGCCCGAAGGCGTTAAAAAGCTGACAACTGCCTTCAGGGCCTTCACACAGTGGAACGCGCTTTTTTGGACGACGATGGCAGTGGTGGCCTGGGTGGCCTTGATTCCGTAGACACTACTGACAAAGGTTTTCGTGGCGTCTGTGAGCGAGATTCTGATGGCCGAAGCGGCGCCAACGTAAGTCGAGTCGCAATCAGCTTGCCGGGTTTATACGTTTAAACGTAGAGGTGGCTCTACTGTTTCTGTAAAATGGTATGCGCACTATGACGTTAGCGGCGTCAAGCTTCTTTAACGATTCCTTCAATCCCGAAGTGAGATCTCTTCTCCGTTCGATTCAAGCCCGCCATCGATCTTATGTTCTACGTGGAAGGGATCATCGGTGTGTGTGTTTCGTTGGCGCCGCGATCTTCTTTTAGGCATAGATGGCGTGAAAATATTTGCACATGCTTGGAGCAATTACCGCGCGGGCACTTATCTCGGCTCAGACCGTGACAAAGGAGAGCCGGTCGCAAGGAAGGATGAAAAAAGCGGTAGGGACCCTGGTCGTATAACAGCTATTTGTTGGTTAATCGCGGGGTCTTCTTTGGACCAAGTGAAGATTCATGAATATAGCCGTCAGCGAAATGCTTGCCAGTCGTTTATTTATGTCTGAACGCAGGTCGAACCTGATGCAACCACTTATTTCTTCAAAATCCTTAAGAATGATCAGGTCGATACCGCTCGTGAAGACGGGAAAGCGCACTTATATGTCCTCTTTGCTCTGCGCGCTTCCGACCGGCTCCGCCTGAGGGTTGCGAATGATCACGGTAAACATTGAAAAATGCGGGCACTGCGGTGCCTGTGTGGCGGTCTGTCCAACGAACTCAATTGAACTCGTAGAGGCCTGTCTCAAAATAGGCGATGCGTGCACGACGTGTGCGATGTGCGTATCGATCTGTCCTGTGGGGGCCTTGACCGCACGCGAAGAGGACGCATGAGAGACGAGTATGATGTTGTCGTGGTGGGAGCGGGTCCAGGAGGCTCCGTCGCGGCACGGACCGCTGCTGAGGAGTGCGACGTGCTGCTTATCGAGAAGCGGCAGGAGATCGGAGACCCCGTGCGCTGTGCGGAGGCCATCAGTTTGGGACGCGCGGCAACATACCTAGCGCCTGACAAGAAGT
>JAJRBK010000130.1 GCA_028679495.1 Methanobacteriota archaeon | reverse complement strand
CAGATGAAGCGGCAGAAAACCTTACAATGATATTTTGCGCTGCGTACATGGACGAGCTCGCACATATGCTTGAGATGGGTAAGAAGGCTATGCCGCCACAGGCTTTTCAGAACGTTAAGGGACTTGCTCAACGTATACTTAGCGCTGAGGAGTGGAGTAATCTTAAAGAGCGTCTCGGAATGTAAGCCCCTCTTCCTTCTTCTACTTTTATCCACTACTTGTGACAAAGCACGTACGGCGAGGGATGGGGGAGAGCGCCCAATGGATCAACCGACTACCCTGAAACGTGAACTTAACCTGCTGGAAGTGACGCTTTCTGGAACTGGCATCATCCTTGGAGCAGGCGTCTACGTTCTGATCGGAGATGCGGCAGCGCTTGCTGGCAATGCGGTCTGGCTTTCCTTTGCACTCGCAGCACTCATAGCTGCGTTCACTGCGCTCTCGTACGCGGAACTCTCGTCGATGTTTCCCACAGCAGGTGCTGAGTACGACTACGTCGCCTATGCCTTCCACCAAAGACTCGCCTTCATCGTTGGAATTATGGTCATTCTCTCCGGCGTCGTGGGAGCGGCCGCCGTCTCTGTGGGATTCGCAGGTTACTTCAGTTCTTTCACCAGTCTCCCCTTAGTTCCAGTGGCAGCCGTGCTGCTCATTGGGTTGGCTGTCCTAAATTCCCGGGGCATCCAAGAGTCCACCAATGTGGCGATCGTGTTAACGCTCATCGAGGCAGGGGGACTTATTGGCATAATCGCCATCGGACTCCCTCACCTCGGCTCGATCAACTATTTCGAGATGCCCTCGGGGCTTCCCGGAGTGTTTGCTGGAGCCGCGCTCATCTTCTTTGCATACCAAGGGTTTGAAGAGATGGTAAAGCTCTCAGAAGAGGCTGAGAAGCCTGAGACGACCATCCCTCGTGGCCTTATCGCAGCTCTCGTCATTACCACCGTCCTCTATCTCCTCGTCGCTGTCGCCGCAGTGAGCGCAGTCGGCTTCACAAGCTTGGCCTCCTCTCCGGCTCCGTTTGCGGAGGTTGCAAACACCTATCTGGGAGGTAGTGGTGCTACCCTGTTTACTGTCATCGCCCTGTTTGCCACCGCAAACACTGTCCTCCTCATGCTTATCGCTTCTTCGCGCCTCGCGTACGGGATGGCGAAGAGAGGTTCCCTTCCCGTTCAGTTAGCTATGGTACATCGGACTCTTGGTACGCCGTGGGTCGCTATTGTCGCCGTGACCGTCGCCTCGCTTGCATTTGTCCTCCTTGGCGACATTCGCGTGATCGCAGAGATTACGACCTTTACGCTCTATGTAACCTTCTTTGTCATCAATGCCGCAGTGATTGCACTACGCTTCAGCTCGCCAAAGCTTCCTCGCCCGTTCCGTGTTCCGCTTAGTCTTGCAGGCATTCCGATTACTCCTGTGCTCGGTGGAGTGGTGTGTGTGTTTTTCCTCTTTCAACTCCCGCAATCCGTGCTGCTTATCGGTACTGCGCTTCTCCTTGTCACCTTAGGCATATCGTACGTGGCTCTGCAGAAGGGAGGTTGAAAGTGCGAGCCCGAACGGTGTGAGGCGTCAAATCTGAGCAGATAGTTAGTGTTATTCAGCTGGGCGTCCTATTCACTACCGGTACGCTTGCTATTATTTTCGTGTCGCTGAGCTTGTTCGCGTTCTTGTTTATAAACGGAGTATGCAGCGATAATGACCCCCACGGCAATCGGCCCGAGGAAAAAGCCAGCGAGACCCCCCACAATGCCGCCGCCGAGGAAGGAGAGAAGGATTAAAAGGGGATGGATGTGTGAGGTTTTGCCTACGAGGTACGGCCGCAGGATCAGCTCGGGGATTATGTAGAGGATGACAACGCCGACCACGAGGAAAAGTCCCCCTTCAGCTGGGCTTCGTACTAGGAATACATACAGTGCCACCGGCAACAACACCATCCACTCAGCGAGTATCGGCACGAGCGCTGCGAGAAACATAAGCCCAGCAAGCACTGCGATTAGGGGGATTTTAAAAATGAAGAAGATTGGAATCGATATTATGCTGATGAGCACGGCGACAAGAAAGTTGCCGACGTAGATGCCGGAAATCATGCGATCGGTTGCACGAACAAATCGACGGGACGCATCAGTTTGAGGATACAGCGAGAGGAGTGACTGGACAAATCGCTTGCCGTCGAGGAGCAAGTAATAACACACCACGACTGATAACACGAGATTGAGAAGGAAGATGCCGACGTTTGCGGTCGTGCTGTATGTGAGAAACCTGCTCACGGGAACGGTACTAACGGTGCTTTGTGTAACGTTTATGATGCTATCTATCAAGTCGGGTGATACACTAATAGTGGCAAATCCTTGTTTAATATCCGTTATCACAACATCCTGATTTTGAACAATCCACGCAAGTTGTCGCACTGCTTCAATAATGCCGACCGAAAATATGACGACGATTGGAACGACAATCGCCGCTGTTGCGATGAGTGCAGCAGTTCGCTCGCTTCGTTTAACGTGCGACGCAAGCCGGCTTTTAAGTGGCCGCGCGACGTATGCAAAGACAAGTCCTAATACAACGCCATCGAGCAGTGGCGAAAGCAGATATATTATGAATAGAAGCACGCCGATAAGCGCGATGACTGGGAGGATCTGCAGCGAGCGTGCGCGCATGTCATCGAGCATGTGATCAGAAGGGGATCACTACAAGCGATTATTAAGGTATCCTGACTAAAAAAAGGCTGTACTTGCCACTTTCCACGTATTGAGCATAATACCTCCGCCTAATGTAGACGATCACCGCATTAGGAAAGACATGATATGTTATCTGGGCCATATCTTGGCGTGCTCTTTTTCAAGCCAAGTAGATAGCTATTCCTCACCTCGTGGCATCGTATAGAGCCACTTTGAGAGCACCCGCGTGAGCCACGGTAGCACGATGTACGTCAGCAAAGCGACCTGTATTGCCAGCGAAACAAATAGCACGATAGGTTGCGGCAGCAAACGGAGCGCGGAATCGAGTACTGGTGCCATGAGCTCAGCCAAAATGAAGATGCTGACGGTGAGGAGGAGAACCATCTTCCAGCGTTGCGGCGAAGCAGAATACCGCGGAGTAAACCACAGAGATAACCCTGCGGTCCTGCGGATTGTGGCCGGAATCTCGCTCATCGCATCAGCGCGGTTGATTAAGGCGGTCCCCGTCTTTGATTGCTCCCATTGCGTCATGTTCTGATAGCTTGCAAATCGGACTATGGTGACAAAATCTCGCTCATCGCCCCCTTCGGGGCGCAGAAACGTGGAGCCAAGGTACCCTTCGTATGCTGCTGCATCTGTTGATATCTCTTTTTCTAGCTGTTCGTAGGCTTTTGAAAAGCCACGTTTAATACGGCGCCGAATGACAACCGTGACAGGGCCCGAGTCTGCGTGCGTCATGTTGAAGCTTACGAGTCGAACCTTCATGTGGCTGATGGTTCAAATACTAGTCACAAAGAGACATGAACGCCAAAAAGGTATAGGTCTCATATTGACCCTCATCGATCGCTTTAAATCGAAATACGGTCGTATATTTTCCAGCATGTCCGGTCGGAGTGATAGATCGTGAACATGATCGGTGACATTTTACCTCTTGCCGCGGGCGTGGCGTTGAGTCCATTAGCTATTCTCGCCGTGATTCTGATGCTCACGTCCAAGCGGGCGAAGAGCACCAGCTTTTCGTTTATGCTCGGATGGGTGCTGGGGCTCATTGCAGTCGGTGGGGTTGCGCTTACGCTTGCTGATACGCAAGAGCTCTCGTCGGGATTGCCAGCACTTGTCGCCCTCGTGATTAGGTTTGCGCTCGCAGCACTCCTTCTGTTCCTTGCATACCGACAGTGGAACAAGCGCCCGAAGACTGGCTCCGCACCACAGGTGCCGAAATGGATGGATGCTATCGACTCGATTATGCCAATTCGGGCGTTCGGATTTGCGGTGCTGCTCTCTGCTGTCAAGCCGAAGAACCTGATACTCACCGTGGCAGCGGCACTCGACATCGCTCAGGGCACCGTTAATACCGTTCAAGGCGTCATAGGCTTGGTCGTATATGTGCTTATAGCGAGCTCGTCGATAATGGCGCCCGTCGTGCTCTTTCTTGTGTTAGGAGATAAGGCCGTGTGGTTGTTAGAGGGGCTGAAGCGCTGGTTTGTCGATAACAACGCGACCGTGATGTTCGTTGTGCTGCTTGTGTTTAGTGCTGTTCTAATCGCCGAGGGCGTTAACGGAGTGCTCTAAATCCTCTTTGTGGTGCAATGTGGATGAATCGTATGCTTATTTGGATTGAGCAGGACAAGACGATGAGAGGTGGCTCCGCCTGATGTAGGTGACTACAGTGCCGCACGCGTCTAGTCGAATCTATAAGCAAACTGGCGGAGCTTGTCTTGATAGTCACCGTGCTTTACCTCTTTTTCAGGTAACCCAAGAGTGTGTATCGGCCGTCGCCCACAGAGCGCTTCCATCTCATCAAACAACTTTTGATGGCCCACCCCATTTGTGCAAAAAAATGCGACCTTTTTGAATGTCGACTTGTTCGCGGAGATGTAAGTACGCATTGCGCTTGACAGTGTGCCACCCCAGATAGGCGTGCCGAGTATCACAAGGTCGTATAGGGCTGGGTCCTGCTTGATGTCTGCGAGCGTCGTAAGTTTTTTTTGCATTGCATCCCGCACAGCCGACGCATAGCCCACAGGGCCGCTGCGCTTTATCGTGTCAACGAGTTCTTCACTATCGCACGCAAGCAGTTGAGCGAGTTCTTCTCCTATCTTTTTGGTCGTTCCTGTTCGTGAATAAAACACTACTAAAGACTTCATTGCGATTCCACCATGCATCCTTTTTGTTGTGTTAGCTTGTTGCGTGTTAGTAAAAAATTCGGTGAAAGTTTGTGCTTGGCGCGGGTGCAAGCTAGCCTCAAAAGGCTGTCGGAAAGTCAGTCATCATTTTATTAGCAGTTTGAATCTCGCACTGCCGTAGCAGGGACCGGGGTTTGGCCGGATTTGGGTCGGCGACCTCCGCCTGATGTAGACGAAGAACTAGTACTCTTAAGCTCAAGTTGCGCATCTCGTT
>JAJRBK010000129.1 GCA_028679495.1 Methanobacteriota archaeon | reverse complement strand
TTTGTCAGTATAGCCTCAGGGTTCTGCCACTTACGCCGCTCCTCTTCATTGTGATATGAATGATGCATGCGTTGTCACATCTATACCTTTGCGCAAGGATATAAAACTCGCCCGGGATTGCTGGGATAACCGGAAGAATAGGCATTCAAGAACGTCGTTTGTGACGCGCTCACAGCAGGCCTATCGCAGTCGTTCTTCTGTAGTCTTCGATTCAGTAAAACGGAGCGCTTCAAGGAGCACAAACCCGATCACAGTCAGAATAAGCGTGTAAAGAACAAGATCGGCCCATGGATAGCCGGCGATGTTATCTATTACCGCGTATTTTCGCGCGTCAACGATGAGATGGCTGGCGATAATTGCGACTGCAGCATACCCTGCAAGTATTGCAGCTCGCGGCCGATTGATAAATGGCAAGAAGCCGGCCAGGAATGCGATCGGTAGACTGATGAGCGTATGCGAAATATCAAAATCAAAAGCCCGAGCTATGTCAGGAACGAAAGCTATGAACGGCACAAAAATCAGGTATCGATAGTTCAGGAAGGGAAAGACCATGCATACTGGCAATACTACGTGGGCGAGGACTTCATAACGCTCTCTTATTGGAAAATGAAACCAGAGGAAGAAGATGAGCAGCTCTGCTATGATGGCGATAGCAAGCTTAACGACATCCACTTCAAGCTTACTTCTGTGGTATGCCTTAGTTGCCGCCGTTCTGTGATAGGGGGATTCAGGTGTTTGCATGCGTTGACTCTCAGTCAGGACCAATCTATGATATCACGCTGGAACGCTCTTTATAACGGTTGGTGTCATAATCCTAAGGTAACACCTGAAGAATGCTTGTTACTAGATAACTTTTTTTGAACTATAAACGAACAAGCGTGGCTAGCGTTGTGCCGCAAAATTGCCAGCGTCAAAATACCTTAAATATCAGAAGGAGGCCGAAGGCCATCATAAGAAGGCCAGTCCCAAGCTTCATGTAGCGCGCCGATTTCATTCTCCACTCTTCCGCTCGATCAGTCCCCACTTTGATAGCATAGATGGCCACAAAAAGGACAATCATCGGCACCGTGAACGCTAACGTGAAGAGACCAGTATAGAAATTATTCTCCATTGTAGTCATACTGCTCAAGTAATTTGCTGAGAAAAACGTGAACGGGCCAATCGTGCAGGGCAACGCTGCAATTGTTGCGATAAATCCAAGCATAATTATCGCAAGAAACGAGCCTGTTTTCCCAAGAGCGCTGATGCTGTGCTTTGTGAAGGTGGGGATCTTGAAACTGAACCACCGGTTATACCAGAAGAAATCCTTGATTGACACAATGCCGACTATAAGGAGAAAAATGCCAATACCGGTCTTAGCGAGGGCTAAATTTTCCGCTCCGATAATCCGCACGAATGATACGACAGCAAGTGCAGAAAGGAAAAACACCACGAAGACCGTTGCGATGTAGGTTACTCCAATGGCGAGCGTTCTCGCGCGGGATCCGGTGAGTGCGAGCGTCGACATCAGAAAGATAAGAACCGAAAACACGCACGGGTTTACGCCGCTGACGACGCCGGTCGTAATGAACAGCGCAACTGGCAAGCTATCCTGGGTTGTGCCAATCGGCGTCCCGCTCTGAGTGGTTGCGGTTGCATTCTTTGTAGCATTGCTTGTCGCATTTTGTGTGGGCGTGGCGGTCGCAATCGGGACGCTGTGACCAGTAATCTGATCCCCCGGTCCTGTTGCACTGCCTTGAACAGACCAGGCAACTTGATTTTGGATCTGTGGTGCATACGCCTCACCCTGAAAAACCTGTTTGCCGATGAATACGGTTGGTACAGTGTCCGACTTCTTTTGGTACGCGTCGAGAAACTGCCAAAAGAGGGCATAGTTCTCATTATTTTGCGTCTCATACTTGTACACGTGGAGAGTTGGATACTGAGCTGCCAGTCCGTCAATAGTCGGCATCAACGCGTGACAATGTGGACAGTCTTCTCGATAAAATAGATATAAATTGACCGGATATGGGGGATACGTGGCAGCTCCAGCGGCTGTTGTATTCGTAGAGAGCGTCAACTGTGCCGCTGCTAAATTCGGCGTCAGGCTGCACAGGAGGAACGTAAGCAGGACTATAAGGCCAACGATCCTTTTCCTTGATTGCAGTGCAATGACCTCTGACATCGTTGTTCTATCTCTTTACCGTTACTTCGATCCACCTACGAACTGAACTGCCAGATCATAGCGCTAGTGCACGTGAGCAAGCCACTAACATCTTTTTTATTTGCCTTGCCTTATAGTATTTCCGCTTGATCAATAATGCACGCTATATAAGGGAGTGAGGATCTCCACCAGTGGTCAAGTTGTTTGCAGTTTAATCCTTTGCCCCAGGATGCACCTGCCCCCCCTCAACCCTCCAAAAGGATTCTTCGGTGTGCCGAGTGAGTTCATACATCGCGCCATAATGGCTGCGCCTCGTGCAAGCCCGTCGTCCACAAAAACGACATACTCTTCAGGTGCGTCATAAATACCGAGCTCTGTTACCGTCTTTAAGATATGACTTGGCTTGTTGCCTGTTATTCCTGCACGCCCCGTGATTCCAATGCTCGTCTTTTCACTGATTAGGCCCTTGGTGAGCGATGTCGCGATGATCCGCTCAGCTATTCCAGTAGAGACCCAGTCAATCACGTTGTACAGCATCTCTAGCCCATAGTCGTGATAGATCTCACCACCAATTTTTGAGATCCGATGAAGATCACTTCCGTTTTCTCCTGAATCGACTCCGATGAGCGTGAGGCCAATCTGTGCTGCTGCACGGGGGTTCACCGGAACGCTCCCAAATCGTCTCGATGTTGTGGGCACCTCTTCTATTCGAATGTGTTCATGAATCTCGCGGGCGAGGGCCCTTACGTCTCGTTCGCGCGCGAGCCCAACTTTGAATTTTCGCGGCTTCGGCAAATCCAAGGTTGTGCCGCTCGTTTCATTAACCAAGCCCGTGCCCCGCCCAATAGAATCAATAATCTCGCCTGAGATGCCGCAAAAATTCGCGATCGTATTAGCGTAAGGAAGTACATCATTTGTGATCCGGCCTTTGAATGTTGTTCCAAAATCCATTGAAAGGCACGGGTTTCGGAAATCGACGTCCGCCCACTTAGCGCCCTCCTTAATTCCTGCAGTCGCCAGTTCGCCTTCCATCTCATTGGCAACCACTTCGACACCCGTTGAGCCTATCGGAGGCAACACGCCGCTTACTGAGCCGTCGAATCCGACCTTATCGAGAAGGCTATATTCTCTAAACTTCTTTGGAAGCCCAGTAATATTCATAGCAGGAGTCATTTTACGCGCTGTAACGCCCGCCATCAGACACCCGTCAGCTAACGCCTTTATAAACTCCCCTATATCCTCGGGCTGATCAAAACCAGCCACCACCCCGGTCGATCGCACGACGAAGTGAAGATCATCTGCGAGCTCAAGGTTTGCATTTCGTACCGACTTTATGAGCGTGTCCTTCACCATTTCGGCAATGCTTTGTCGTGTCAACGGCCGGTAGGTAAGCGTGCGCCCAAATATATCCTCTCCAGGTTTCGGATCACGCACGTCTCGCGTCATGTGTACGACCTTGTTGACGATATAGGTCTTACCGTCATGCATGTTTGTCGCGGTAAGAATGGATTTGGTCGTCGTATTACCTACTTCAACAGATGCAACTACGTAATACGGCCCCTTCTTAATATCCAGCAGAGACACTAGTTCGTTTTTTGCGATCTTAGGTTTAGCGCCCCAAAAACTCAAAACCATGACCTATTCCTCTTAACAATTGCCCCACATGCGAGCCCAATCGCCGTCTTAATCGATTGTAGCGCTCTGTCGTTTACTTATGCGCCGTCTACAAAAATCAGTTGCTATTACGGTTTATTATATATTTATTGATATTTATTTATGCGCTCTGCAGCCATAAGCTCTGCTATCATCTGCTTACCCTCAGGTGAGGTGAAACGCGGCACGTTCCAGTCTTGCACGATCTTGATCCTTTGGGCTTGAACGGTGTGCCCCGTTGCTGCATTGTAGCCTTCTTTCTCATATGCCTTCTTGTATACCAAAATGCCCCTTCGCTGCCACGCGGGAGTTTTGGCAAGGTTGGTCCCATGGCGGAACAAGAGCTCGTGGATATCACTTGATGTCATCCTGTACAGCTTTATGTGGGCCTCGTGAGCGTCACAGCCGCTCTGTCGCAGGCTATAATATCCGTAAGCGTGCACATGATTTCTCCACGCTTCGCTTTGCCGCCATGCGAGGTAACGCGGCACATCGCCTGTTACTACAGGAATCGTTCGCGCGTCGAATGCCAAAGGGGTACTAAGCGAAAGAGTAA
This sequence comes from Methanobacteriota archaeon, assembly GCA_028679495.1. GTDB lineage: Archaea > Halobacteriota > Bog-38 > Methanoflorentales > Methanoflorentaceae > Methanoflorens. The sequence continues at coordinate 403 of JAJRBK010000129.1, read as the reverse complement.
GCGTCAAAGCGCTTGCAACGAAACTGGCGGCGATCGAGTCGAGTTTTTCAACCCTTCCTCTAAACGGAGCGTCACAAAAAAAAGCGTTAATCTCATCAGAAAACGTGAATGCAAACCTCGCTCCTAGTCCGCTGTCACGCAGCAGCATTTCGGACGCTGTTGCCATTGCGCTTGCAAAGGTTACATCATAGGGACGTTCAAAGTTGAGCGATGAGAGTGCACGCCGAAAATTTCTTCCATCGATACGCACAAAAAACGGGGCAACCGTGCGCAAGCTAGCGTATATCTCGCGCTCTTTCATTACGCTTCTTCTTTTGGCTTTGCACGACCTATTAACGTTTTAACGATGGCACTTACGAGGATTATGTCAGCAATTGATTTCGCAAATCGGTAGGGTATAACG
>JAJRBK010000128.1 GCA_028679495.1 Methanobacteriota archaeon | reverse complement strand
TCTTGTTCAAGCGGCGCGATGATTTCGACACCCTCAGCACGAACACGTTTTACTCCGTCGAGCGCTCCATTACTGGAACACGAAGCGGTGCAGCAGTCGCGGCAACGTTAGCGGTACTTCGACATCTCGGATTCACGGGCTATCGCGATATTGTTGCTGAATGCATGCGACTCACACGTCTTTGCGTTGAAAGAGCGGCTGAACTTGGTCTCCATCCGGTGATCGATCCGGTGATGAACATTGTCGCGTTCCAGCTTCCTGATCTCAAAAAGGTCGTGTTACGCCTCAACGCTCACGGCTGGCGTGTTTCAATCCTGGAAGGCGCGTTGCGGCTCGTGATCATGCCACATATTGATGAGGCGACGATGATAACGTTTATGCAGGACCTAGAAAGCGCTCTTAAATGATCCGCGTAGCGCACACCGTCGGCTCAAAGGACAGCCACCCGCCAGCAAAGAGATTATCATGGATTTTGAAACAGAAAGGATTGCAAAGCTCGTCAAAGAGACAGACGCTCAGACTATCGTGCTTCAGTTTCCCGAGGGCTTGAAACGATACGGACCGCCCTTAGCACTGCAGATGGAACGCGACCTTGGAATCGCAGTTATGCTTTCAGGCAATCCGTGCTATGGTGCGTGCGACCTCGACGTAACGAGCAGAGCTGATTTGCTCTTTCATTTTGGTCACGCGCCCATACCACGCATTCAAGTGCCTACAGCTCACTTTATCGAGGTTAGAAATGATACTGACGTTATCCCTATTACTCAAAAGGCACTTTCGGTGGTTGAAGGTCACCATATCGGCCTTCTCACAACAGTCCAACACATACACAAGCTTGAAGAGATAAAACGTGAGCTCGAATCTCAGGGGTACCGTTGCGATATTGGCTGTGGCGACGACAGGATACAGTATCCCGGCCAAATATTAGGTTGTAACTTCTCAGCAGCACGGGCAGTGAACGTGGATGAGTACTTGTACATTGGAAGCGGCACGTTCCATGCGCTAGGAGTAGGCATTGCAACAGGCAAACGGGTGATCGTTGCAGATCCATTCCTTGATAGAATAATCATCCCTGACACGGAGACAATCATACGGCAACGACACGGATTTATTGCCAAAGCCCGTGATGCGCGCTCATTTGGCGTGCTTATCGGCACAAAGATAGGACAGCGTAGATCTGCGCTCGCGCGAGAACTGATCGCAGAAGCAAGGTCGCACGACTATGATGCATTTGCCATAAGGGTAAACGAGGTGACGCCATGGGTGCTCTATCAGTTCCCTGCAGACGCTTACGTGAACACCGCTTGTCCTCGCATTGCGATCGACGATGCGAGCACTTTTAGAGCTCCAATGCTCACGCCCATCGAGTTTGAGATCGTTCTTGACAAAAGAAGCCTGAGCGATTACGTGTTTGACGAGTTCTAGAACCTTGACCTTGCAGCGAGATGTTCGTACGTTCATCGTGGAAAAAGAGGGGTCGTTACGATGACACGGGTGACACAGGCACACGCTCGTCCTTTTTCTTGACCCCGTTGGCAAACGCGTCAAGTTTCAGCTGCATGGCTCGTTCAGCTGGCTTCTCAATAGGGTACATACCGGTGAGGCATCCCAAACAGAGGTGCTCGCGTGGAAGTCCGATTGAATCGATAAGGCCCGCGAGCGTGATATACTTGAGCGAGTCAACCGCTATCATAAGCTTGACCCCATCAACGCTCTTACGTGCGGCGATGAGCTCCCCGTAGGTTGGCATATCAATACCAAGATAACAGGGAGAGACAATCGGCGGCGTCCCAATACGCATATGCACCTCCTCTGCACCAGCAGCCCGTATCATGTCAACTATTTTCCGTGAGGTGGTGCCCCGGACAATTGAATCGTCGATCATGATCACTCGCTTACCGGCGACATGTTTCTTTATGACATTTAGCTTTAAACGGACGGCCGTCTCACGCAGGTCCTGCCCAGGCATAATAAAAGTCCTTCCGACATAACGGTTCTTGATCAGCCCTTCTGTATAAGGAAGGCCTGATTTTTGTGCGTAGCCTATGGCAAACGCGATTCCTGAATCGGGGACAGGAATAACAACATCCGCTTCGACGTCGCCTTCTGCAAGGACTTCACCGATCTTACGCCGCACCTCATATATTAAGGCCCCATCCATTGTTGAGTCAGGACGAGCGAAGTACACGTACTCAAACATACAGTGTGCTGTAATCGCCTTCTTAGCCGCGCGTTGGCTCGTAAAGCCATCGGGCTTGAGTGCCACGATTTCCCCGGGAAGCACATCTCGCACGAGCTCACCGCCGAGCGTATCGATCGCCGCGCTTTCGCTCGAAAGAGCATACCCGTCGTCAAGCTTTCCAATACATAGTGGCTTGATCCCATAGGGGTCGCGAACACCAATAACCGTGTCATTAAGAAGCAGCGTTAATGAGTAGCTTCCACGCAACTTGTTCATGAGCTCTTGAATGGCGGTAATGGTGTCATACTTCATCAGCTCCTTTACCAGGAGGTGTGCAATCACCTCAGTATCAGAATCGGAAACAAATATACGGCCCTCTGCTTCGAGGGTCTTTCTGATATCAAGGGCGTTTACAATGTCGCCGTTGTGAGCAATGGCAATGGTTCCACCGCGGTAGTTCACGACGGCGGGCTGGCAGTTTTCCAGCTTGCTGAATCCTGTAGTGGAGTACCGCACATGACCGATGCCCTGAGACCCTTTAAGATGTGTCAACAGATGTTCGTCAAAAACCTCGTGCACGAGTCCCATGCCTCGCTCAATGTGGATCGAGGAGTCGTACGTTGCAATGCCAGCAGATTCCTGACCGCGGTGTTGCAACGCATATAAACCATAATAAACCGGTAACGCGGCATCTTTGGAATCCAGCGTGATCCCGAATACACCACACTTGTCTTGCATCAACGGTTTCCCTTAGAGAATATCACTAGTACTTATCCAGGAAACTATACTTTCTAAGCCGCCGAGAGCGACCAAAACCGCAGTGAACACACGTCTTTTTGCGGTAGTTATATGAGATAGAGCCACAGCGCCGGCAAGCGACATGTGATTTTTTTTGCCGCTTGCCCATTGAGGGAGTTCCTTTTGTCATTTGTTACCTCGTAAGATCGATCAGGGTGAGATATACACTACGTTATCGCCACGAACTACGATTGTTCCAAACTTCCGTACAGTCTCGCCCTCCCGCAGCTCTTCAGCTTTGTCGAGCACAAGGTTTAAATGGACGTCATACCCCTGAAGCTCTCCGCGGAAGTCTCTCCCTCCCTTGAGCCTTACGATAACAGGCGTTTCTAAGGATTCATTTAAAATATCAAGCGGCCTCTGACTCATCGTGTACCTCTTGTATGTAATCCTTCCCTTATAACATACTTAAATTTATCTTTAGCTAACATACGGTGAACACATGGCGGTAAAGCGACGACACTTTCTGAAAACCGACGCAGCGCGACAAGTTTTAGCTGCATTGAGTTCCTATGATACCGAGCGTATCCTCACAGGCACCCTCGAGGTGATCGAGACCCCTCGTTACTCTCTCATTGCTCTAAACGGCACGCCGGTCGCGATGTATGTCGACGGGAAACCTTTTTTTACCGTCCGTGGAGCGCTTGAACTAAAGCCGCGAAAGCACCTCGTGACCGTGGACATGGGCGCGGTGAAGTTCATAAGAAACGGCGCCGACGTGATGAGTCCCGGCATTGTGGCTGCCGACGAGAGTATTGAGCCTGGCGATCCTGTCATCGTCGTTGAAGAACGACACAAGAAGCCACTTGGTGTCGGAACGGCACTCATGAATGGAACCGAAATGACGCGAAGCACAAAGGGGAAAGCGATAAAGATGGTGCACCACGTGGGCGACGCCATTTGGGATCTTGCGTTATGAAGCGTGGGGATAGGATCGATAACCGACTTCGTTTACCGCGCAGTACATAATAATTATATTAATGGAGCAGTTTCATATAGTTCGAGTACAAAAGAGTGACGACGACTAAAACGCAAAACATATAAGACGCTGATCGCGTTTTACATAAAAAGTCGGATGTAGGTGAAAGGTCTAAATGGCGCAAAAAAGCTTAATTGACAGAATTTTTGGAAGCCGCCCTCATTCAGAACCTGACGAATACCTCGAACTCGACCTTGGACAGTACGAGGAAGTATTGGAAGAGGAGCCTGCAGGTACGTACGTTAAAGTTGCGGAGCTCATTAACGTTGGCAATTTGACACAACTTAAGGATGAAGTGTATAAGGGCAATATCGTGATCATCGACATATCTCACATAAAACAAGATCGCGTCACCCTCGACAGAATCGTCAAGGAACTGAGACAAGTAGCTACAGATATTCACGGCGACATTGCGGGATTAGGAGATGATCAAATCATCGTGACTCCGATGTCGATTAAGATAGACCGCAAAAAGCTCGGAGCACTCTCCTACTAGATCACAACGCTTGCCACGCAACACGCACGAGGATACTTTTAGTAATGTCACAAGAAGCAAACATAGTGAGCACGTGCCCTCTGTGCACAGAGACACTCAGATTTACGTTTAACACCGACGAGATACCTTTTTTTGGTGAAATCATGCTTGTTAGCGCACAGTGCACGTGTGGTTTCCGTTATGCCGACACCATTTCACTCAATGAGCGTGAGGCAGCTCGATATGAGCTACGATTTGGCTCTGACGACTTTACGACCCGAGTGATCCGGTCGACTTCAGGCACAATGCACATTCCTGAACTCGGTGTCAAAGTTGAGCCTGGATCGGGCTCGGAGGCGTTTATCTCAAACGTTGAAGGAGTCCTGCGCCGGGTAGAAGAGGTTGTTCACATGGCCACGAAGTGGTCATCCGATGACCCGGACAAGTTTGAGCTTGGCAACCGGTTGCTCGAGACCATCGATGCCGTCAAAAGAGGCGAACAGGAGATGACGCTCATTCTTGACGACCCGTTTGGCAACAGCGCGATCGTCTCGCCGCGAGCTCACCGGCGAGCGCTCACACAGCACGAAGCTGAAGAGCTCAAAACGGGTATGATAACGATCGACGTCTCTGAGTAAAGCACGTGAAGCTAGCTCTGTGAGACGGATGAACTTGTGCCGCTACGTCGGGCCTGACAAGCAGACACGTAAAAGCACCATCCATGCATTACTGCGTGCAAGGGCCTCGAATGTTCCTCGTATAATGCGGCAAAACGATATAGACACATTGATCCGATTAACAGATGCGGAGGAGTCACTATGAAACAGACTGTAGAAAACCTCACAAAGGCCTTTATTGGCGAAAGCATAGCACGCAACCGCTACACCTTCTTTGCTAAGGTTGCAAAGAAGGAGGGGTATGAGCAGATCGCAGAAATCTTTCTGCTCACCGCAGATAACGAACGGGAGCACGCGAGCTGGGATTTCAAACTCCTTAATGCGCTGAAGGCGTCGTCTGGAGGCTTCGATGAAGTTAACGTCGATGCAAAGATTCCAACGGCGTTTGGTAACACAGCAACAAATTTGAAGACTGCGATACAGGGCGAACACTACGAGCAGACGACGATGTACCCTGAATTTGCAGACGTTGCAGAGCGCGAAGGATTGCCCGAAGTAGCCAGGCGGCTGCGCTCAATCGCACACGCTGAGGCGCATCACGAAGATCGCTATATAAAGCTGCTCGCCCAGGTAGAAGCTGGAACGGTCTTCAAAAAGGATGCGCCGGTCGAATGGGTATGCCGGGAGTGCGGATACGTTCACGTCGGCGAAGCGCCGCCAGACAAGTGTCCCTCGTGTGACCACGACAGAGCGTATTACCAGTTGCTCCACGAAGAGTACTAACGCAACCTTTTCGTAGTAATTAATTAATTAATAACAGCAACGTCGCCTTCACGGCGATACCTGTTCTGTCACGCTGCTGTCTCGAGCCTGAAGCGGAGCAGTGCGGCGATGCCGCCAAGCTTTTCCAACCGCTTACCCGGCTCAAACTCGGTGCTAAATACGACGACGTGGCCTTGTGCGTTGCTTACCTTTGTAAGGAGCGCGTCAATGTCCGTGTCCTTTTCTCTTCCCTCTCTTAGCGTTTCGTCTGCTATGAGCAGCGTGTCGATCGCCCCCCACGCCTCGGCTTTTTTGACCTCAGCCATGCCGTACGCGACCTTTCCATCGATGGCAATCTCTTTCATGAGCGCTTCGATAAGGCGCGTTTCTTTCACAAGGTGAGCATCTTTTATGAGACGGTCAACTGCTCCTCGACGAAGTGCCTCCTGAAAGCCTGATACTCCGATTGACGTGGTGTTTTCGACCACACACCGATCGGCAAACTCCTTGTCCCGCTGGCTTGCGAACTTGATAAAGTCGTCCTTGATAAATCCTGGGCCGGCGATGACGTACTCGCGTGCTCCCGTGTGTATCAACTGGTCGTATACGTCAGCAAAGAACGTGGGTTGAGACGACTCTTCGAGCTTTCCTCCCCCTTGTGTGATGCTCGACACTTCCTCAACGCCGTACTGCCGCAGCACCCCGATATGCGCCTCGCCCGACTCGATCGTGAGGATAGCGATCTCAGGGCGGTTTGATTCCTCGATTGCCTTGTTGATGCGCTCGAGTTGGTCGGTCCTCCACCGCTTGACAATCGACACGTCACGCAGCGGTTCGATGTTGAGGGTGTGGTGTGCGCCGACGTCCTGGCCTGATTCTATTGCCCCACTTACACGCAAGCGGTTCGCAAAGCGATGGAAATCCACGGTCTCGACACGAACCCCCAAGCGCATCGGTCTGCGTTCTTTCTGCTCAGGCCTTAGTTTGTCGGTCGCGCTCTCTACCTTTCGAAAGGTCAACGCGTACACAAGGTCGCCCTTCTCAATGAGGTGTTTTAGATGCCACAGGTCATCGATAGACTCCGGGAGGAGCTTGACTTCGCCCTCGCCTTTGACTAGCGCTTTTTTGAGAAGGCGCATAGCTCCCCCTATTTCGGCTTGAGCTTTTTGAGCTTATCCCGAGCCTGCCCGATGCTCGTCGGCGTAGGGTTCGTTATGCCCTCAAAAACGCGGTACACGATTGGCGGACGGAGGTTCGTATATGCCATAAGTTCGGCATCAGAAAACGCTTCCGCAGGCGTGCAGTCCTTGACCACTGACCCCCGATAGAGCACACAGACACGGTCGGCCCACTCGCATACGACGTCAACCTCGTGTGTTGCAATAAGAATCGTAGTGCCGGCTTGATGAAGTTCGTCAAGGAGCTGCATAAGTGAATCTGCGCTGTGGGGGTCCAAATTGGCGGTGGGCTCATCGAGCACGATAACCTCAGGGCGCATAGCGAGCACGCCGGCAAGCGCCACCTTTTTCTTTTCTCCTCCGCTCAGATGGTGAGCGCTCCGGCGTTCGTACCCCGCTAATCCAACGAGCTCAAGTGCCTTTTGTGCACGCTGAACGACCTCGTCTTTGTCAAGTCCGAGGTTCATTGGGCCGAAGATCGTGTCTTCAAATACCGTTGGCGAGAAGACCTGGTCATCGGCATCCTGGAACACGATCCCGACTTTTGTTCTGATCTCCCGAGCATTTTTTTGATCGACAGCACGCCCGCCTATGCTAACAGTGCCCGAGGTCGGCAGGAGGATGCCGTTCGTGTGCAGCAAAAACGTTGATTTCCCGGATCCGTTTGGTCCCACAAGCGCTATTTTCTCCCCTTTTCGCACGGTGTACGTGACGCCGCGCAGCGCACTTGTTCCATCGGGATAGGTGTAGTAAACGTCGTCAAATTCGATCATGTGATTACCTAAGTGCTATGGTGACTGCAATCGCCGCTAAGACAAAGCCGAGGCCAGAGGCGATGTCGCGCTTTTGTATCTGCATGCTGTCGAGCGTATTAATCGTCCCCTCAAAACCGCGGGCAAGCATCGACCGATAGATGCGCTCACCGCGCTCATATGCACGAATAAACACCATGCCGATGGTCTTCGCGCTCGCCCGTAGTCGCAGCCGGTATGTCGCTCCCTCGATGCACCGCGAGGTTTTCGCACGATTGAGCCGTTCTCCCTCATCGACAAACACAAAGATGTAGCGGTACGTGAAGGAGAGCATTGACGTGATAAGAGGGGGAACGCGAAGCCGCTCAAGCGACGCGAGGAGTGTTGAAAACGG
>JAJRBK010000127.1 GCA_028679495.1 Methanobacteriota archaeon | reverse complement strand
TGGCTTGCGATCATCTTCCTTATAATTGCAGTCGTGCGGTACTTCCTTGGGGGCAGGAGGAATCGCAGGTCTGTCGTTAGAGTTCGCACCATCCCTGTAATCATCATCACACTGTTCGTCACTGCGCTTATCGCAAGCTTCTTGTGACGCGCCGCTTCGGGCAGATGATGATACAATGAATTAGGAATGTAACGATTCGCACGTATGGCTGTCGGTATTCTCTTCAGAGACACCGACTCACCCATTTGAAAAGGAGGATGCTGAAATGGTCGATATAGGTGGTATAAAGGAGAAAGGCAAGGAGCTCGAAGGAGACATAAAATAGAAGAAGCGAGAAGTCGAGGGCGAGGCAATCAAACAGAAGAAAATAGCTGAAGGCGAACGAGAAAAGCAACGAAGAGAAGACGAAGTTGATCTCTAAGTGGTGCCCTCAGCAGTCACGTTAACGGAGGCAAAGCATGACATTACTTGATGACCCAGACGCAATAAAGGTGGGATGGAAGGCAGGCCCTGAACAGTACCCTCCCACAGATCTGCTCGAGTTCGCCATCACGGCTGAGCGCGTCGGCTTTGATTTTGTGGAGGCAAGCGACCATTTTCACCCGTGGAGTGAGGCCGGCCAAGCGTCGTTCATATGGACATGGTTAGGTGCCGTTGCAAGTCGAACAACCTCAATACACATTGGGACGGGTGTCACGTGCCCTATACTACGCTATCATCCTTCAATCATCGCGCAGGCTTCTGCAACCGTCGGAGCGCTCGCGCCAGGGCGAACCTACCTTGGGGTGGGAACAGGGGAAGCGCTCAACGAATACGCCGCGACCGGCATGTGGCCTGAATATGACGAGCGCGAAGAACGGCTTGGAGAGGCCATTGATCTTATCCGGTTTCTCTGGACGGGAGATCAGGTGACCTTTACCGGAGACTACTTCGAAACGCGCGAAGCAAAGCTCTATACGATGTCCCCTCATCAGATCCCTCTGTATGTCTCTTCAATGGTTCCGGAAAGCGGCTATTTCGCCGGATGCTACGGGGATGGACTGATCACCACTGGAGGAAAAAAGCCCGATGTATATAAACAGCTCATTAAAAACTTCGAGGAGGGAGCGAGGGAATCAGATAAAGATCCTGAGACAATGCCCTTGATGATCGAGCTCTCAGGAGCATACACGGATGATACTGAGGGAGCGATACGCTGCACGCTTCAATACTGGGCGGGGGCACAAGTTCCCGCGATGTTTGACCAAAAGATCTACACGCCAGAGATGTCAGCGATGAACGGCCAGGTCGTGGGCGCTGATTTTCTTAAGAGCAAAATGTGCATCTCAGGCGATCCTGAAGAGCACGTAAAGTGGCTTAAAAAGTACACCGATCTCGGATTTACGCAGCTTATCTTTCATTCGGCAGGACCTGACCAAAAGGGGATGATTGAGCGCTACGCCCGGGATGTCCTGCCCCACGTCCGAGAAGAGCGGGCATAGTAGGTCGCGATCACAAGAGGAAAACTGTTTTTCGCGCGTTTTCGCGGCTGCTTTCGATGAACTCAGGAAACATAGCTAAATATGGTTAGACGTATCTTTCAGTGGTAAAAATGACAACCATCAACATCTTTAAGCTCAACAATACCTACGTTTTCAAGCAGTACCTAGGCGATCCCGCCCTTTTCAAACAGCTCGGTGACTACTACAACGGAGCAACGTACCGTTTTGAGGTCCCTCCAGACGATCTTGACAAGGTTCAAGACATGCTGCAAGCAGCAGGCTACGACGTCGACGTGGTTAAGAATCTGAGTGACTTCGCCGTCACTATCGGCCGGTTTCAAAAACATAAGGAGATCCTTAAAAACTGCGTCGTCGTTGAGGACGTCGGCGAGGACAAGGTCTTCCTTATGAAGGATCGGGAATCCGTCGATATGGCCCTGCGCCAGGGCGCAAAGAAATATGAGGGAGACTTGTTTAAGTAGAGCGAAATACCTTCTGACGAATCGCATATACAGCAGCGATGCGAGGCAATAATGCTCTTCGCCTACAAGCGTGGCTATTTATAGCCTTCTACAGCTGTGTCTTTTCGTACGCCGTGACACGCGCCGGACGCTGCGCTTGAAGAGTTATGGCGCTATGCGCAACGTGTGTCACCGGTCTTTGACGTCATCCGTACTCCTGTTCCTGTTTCACTCTCGTTGGAGATCAAAAATAGCACGGACAAGGAGAAAGCATAAGGATGACACCTCAAGCTTGGTGCCATTGTTCCGAGGGTACAAAAATCAACCTGCAACGGATAAACGAGAGGATTGACTATACGTCTTATGGTTCACTCCCCTCTCCATCTAAGAGACAAATCTTGCCCACTGACGATTTTATGCACTGAAGTACAACACGAACGTCGTGCGTGGCATATTTCTTATATCCGTCGACGTACGCCGCTTTTCCGTGCAGCACTTCGATCACGGTGATCACCTCTTCTTCAGGAACGTTGGCCATTTCACTTGGGGAAATCCATCGTAGACCGTTTGCAGCGAGTTTGTAGGCGAAGTAGAGCTGCTCTAATGCATCGGCCTTCCTGAACAATGCGTCCATTCTACTCCACGTTCGACGCAGCTTAGATGAGCGTACAGGGGGTTGTTCTAGGTTTATATCAGCATATTCTTCCTCAATTTCGCCGATCTCTTTCTGTGCATGAAGCTCTAACTCCTCTCGCTTGCGTTTTATTTCGTTCATGTGGGCAACGATAGCCTCAACCTGAGATTCTGTCCGTTTTTGAAGTTCTTGAGGAACGAACGCGTTGGGAACGAGCATTAATTTGGCGGAACGGGCTAAGTGTGACTCCTTCCGTGGAGCGGCATCCACTCTATCACTCTCGCTGTTTCGCTTCAATGACGACATCTAATCATCCTGGTATCGTATCCAAATTCACATAAAGATAACGGCAATATTGCCTTTGGAGCCCACTCTGGCTTCGAGACTGTTCATAATTGCTTGTCATGTTGATCATTATTCGACAAAGTTCGGCAGTGTTGCGTGCAAAAAACAGCCAGCGCTGCACGCGTGAGGAGGGCTTAAGTGAGCGCACCGAGACGTATGAGTAACGGGCTGTGATGTACGCTTAACAGGTTTTAGAAAGCGTTGAAGGGTACGAAAGAGGCTTGCTACGATGGTGGATCCTATCATCCAACGTGTCTATAGATTTGGCTACCGACTATCGGGCCGGCGGGAAATCTTCTCGGCGCATTTTCCGCGCATTTCACGGGCGTTTTACTCTTTTTATCGAAGAAACGTCGCGAAGGACACACCGTTTTTTGATGTCGCAGGGTTTCACATGTGTATTTCTGATGAATCAATGTACGAATATACCCTGAAAGAATACGAGCCTTACGTCGTACGACATTTTACGTCAGCAATCAAACCAAGTGATATCGTCATAGATATAGGGGCAAATATCGGCTACTATACGCTCGTAGCGGCACGCTGTGTCGGAGAGGGGGGAAGGGTGTACGCCTTCGAGCCAGATCCCGCCAATTTTAACATGCTTACCGAAAACATCAATGCTAACTCGTTTACCAACGTCGTTCCTATACAAAAGGCCGTATGTGCTACAACTGGCACAACACAGTTGCTCCAGAAAAAACCATCGACGCATTCGTTGTTCGATCATCCCCTTGCACCGACAAAACGAAGTGTCCCAGTTGAGACTGGAGCGTTAGCTGATTTTCTGAGCACCCTCTCTCAAGCAGATCAACAGAGGATCTCGCTCGTCAAGATTGATGCTGAAGGGGCAGAGCCTCTAATACTTGAAGGTCTCGCAAACTTTATCAAGCGAAAAAGCACGCTAACGATCATCTGTGAACTTATTCCAGGATTTTACACGCCTGATCATCCCTCGCGCCACGTACACGCTCCCGCTGAGCTCGTCAGCTTTCTTCAGATGCTCGGCTTTTCGGTGAACGTTATACGCGGAGGCACACTCTTGCCGTGGCAGGATGCTATGCTGGATCGCTTCGACAAGTATAGCGTGATCGATTTGCTGTGCGTTAAGCACCCTGTTTAGCTTAAGCGTGCACGTCAGACGCAAGGCATAACGCTTAAGTTGAAGGCGTCCATGTGGTACGTTGCTTCTACGCTGGCACGCTTGCGTGTATCGCGTAGGTTTTAGTGGGATAATGACAAAAAAGTCTGAACTCTATGAGAGGAGGCGGGAAATGTACCGCCTCTATATCGACGAACACAACATGGGAGAGATTGTTGAAAGACTCTCTGTCAAATACAGTGTGTCGAAACAGGCGCTATGGAGAGATTGGCAAAAGCGAACTCAATGGGTGTATGACGTCTTCGATCTAGAACCCGCTTCTACTAAAGATCCTTTGCTTGCGCTTCGCAAGGCATCTGACATGTAGATACACAAGCATTTTTTTGCTGCATACCCACGAGGTCGGGCTCCCCTCACACTTGGCGCTGGCAGGCGATCTCCCACCTTTTTCTATAGGTATGTTCGTAGTACAGGACGACGTTTGACGAGACTGTGGTTTGGTAGCAAAGTTCTATCTTGTTCCCTCTAAAAAGTTAAAACAGACCTGTGCGTAAGTCAGATTTACTCTCTACCAATGAGCAGAGCGCACTCGATCAGTCTGCATGATAGCAAAGAATGGGACGATTCTATTCGCCTCTAACGATTAGTTAGTACTGCTTGTATGGGTCTTGGGCCTTCAACAACTCCTCGACACAAGCGCACACAGAGGTAATAACCGTGAAACTCGCTTTCTTCGCAACAGCAGTATAACGCCCTGCTACTTGGCACGATAGCCGCTATCGCTGTAGTCGTCACTCCGGCTTAACCGTCGCTGGTGAGCGTC
>JAJRBK010000126.1 GCA_028679495.1 Methanobacteriota archaeon | reverse complement strand
TCCGCAATTCCGCGCTCAGCACGTTTATGGCGCACCCAGTGATGATGAGCAGTCGGTCCCGGAGATGCCCACATAGAACATCGATTCGCTTGAGGATTTTTCTCTCTGTTGTCGCAGTGACTATACACGTGTGTAGAACGATAACTTGTGCGTCTTCGGGCTTTTCGACCAACCTGTGTCTCTGAAGCGCATGCGTGATTGCTTCGCTTTCACTCTGGCTTAGGGTGCAGCCATACGTTTCGATATATACTGAGACCATGCTTCAATACGAGTGGGCGTGGATCAATCGATAGAGATTAGGCGTCGACGCAATACTTATCGATCGCGATGTGACAACGTATTCGACCATTTGCTTGATCTGTCGGGCGCCTTTTTATATACAGTCCACTAACAGATAATTATACGTTTTTTGCGTTACGATATTTAGATAGTAAGACTGATTTGCAGGTGTTAGACAGCAAAAGAACAGAACGAGTATGAAGATATCAGTAGTTATTCCGACAATGGACGAACCAGCAATAGAGAACGTGCTGGACGAAGTTTTTGACGCGTTGAAAGATCAAAAAGTCGAAGTGATCGTCGTTGATAAATCAAAGGACGAGACGGCTGTACGCGCTGCTGAAAAAGGCGCTCGAGTGATCCATCAGGATGGAGCGGGCTATGGAGATGCGTATACCACTGGCTTCAAGCATGTGTCAGAAGACACTGACGTCGTTGCTATTCTAGACGGCGACAATACGTATGACCCGTATGACATCCCCGCCTTGATCGGGCTCCTTAACGAAGGAGCCGACCTTGTGATTGGAAACCGCTTTCAGCTGATGGATAAAGAAGCAATGAGCAAGAGAAACGCCTTCGGCAACAGAATATTGACGGCATTGTTGCGTTTTTTGTACCACGCCCCTATCAGCGACTCCCAGTCTGGTATGCGCGCAATCAAGCTTTCCGCACTGAACCGCCTGAAGCTGCAATCCGCTCACATGCCTTTTGCAAGCGAAATGATTATAGAAGCCCAGAAGGCAGGCTTAAACATAGCTGAAACGCCAATCAAGTACCGCAAAAGAGTTGGAGATGCAAAACTTGATCCATTCAAAGATGCGTTTAGTATTGTATTTATGACGATTCGTCTCGTTCGCGATTACAATCCAATCGTCATCTTTCTTCCTATAGGACTTGTTCTTTTCCTCATTGGGATCGGGTACGGCGCAGGTATATTAGTAGAGTACCTCAACACCGGAATCGTAACACGTTTTGCAGGGTCAATCCTCTCCGTCCTCTTTATTCTGACAGGTATGCAAATAATGTTGTTCGGTTTGCTTGCCGATATCGTGTTAACCAACTTGCGGCGACGATGAAAGCAGCATAGGACATAATGAAAATTGCTTATATCTCCGATGTAGTGTATCCGTTCGTAAAGGGGGGAGCTGAAAAGCGAATTTACGAAATGGGCAAGCGTCTTGCTACGCAAGATGAGGTTCACGTTTTTGGAGTGAAGTGGTGGAAGGGAGAAAGCGACATAGAGTTGGACGGCATCAATATCCACGGCATCTGTAAGCCGCTAGGTCTTTATACCGGCCGCAGACGATCCTTCAAAGAAGCACTGCGTTTTGCAGCGAGCTTACGCCCCTTGCTTAACTATGACTTTGATATCATCGACTGCAACCAGTTCCCTTATTTGCACTGCTTCCCAGCGCGCGTGATTTCTCAGTTAAAGGACGTCTCTTTTGTTATTACTTGGCACGAATGGTGGGGCAACTACTGGTACACCTACATTGGTGCGGCAGGATTCGTCGGCAAGCTCATTGAGCGTGCTACCGCGCGTATGGCGGATCAGATTATAGCTGTCTCTCAAAACACTGCAGACAGCTTGCGTCGGCATGCTGCTGACGTTTCGCTTGTGCCAAACGGCGTGGACACCGTCTACATTAATTCAGTTCCACCTGCACAGTGTGATATCGATGCGCTTTTTGTAGGGAGACTAATCCCAGAGAAACACGTAGATACACTGATTCGTGCAGTTCCAGCTGATCTGACACTCTGTGTGATAGGTGACGGACCTGAAAAACGATCACTCATGCAACTTGCCGAGCAGCAGCACAAACGCGTGACGTTTGTTTCGTCGTTGCCGTACGAAGATATAATTGGAGTCATGAAGGCATCTCAGTCGTTAGTCCTGCCGTCCAGCCGTGAAGGCTTCGGCATCGTTGCACTTGAAGCGCTTGCGTGCGGCACCCCTGTTATCACAAGCAACGCCCAGGAGAACGCTGCAGCGGCACTTATAGACCAAGGGGAGAACGGGTTTGCAGTAGAGATAGCAGCGAACCAAATTCGATCAGCACTACTTAAAATCGATAAAAGCAAGATGGGGCGCGCTGCAACGACTAAAGCAGCTAAATTCGATTGGAATCCCCTCGCTGAAAAACTACGGCGCGAATATCAGTCTTTGATTAGATACACATAAGCGCGGAGCAAGATTCCATAGTTGAGAATATCTTCAATAGCGTTATGTTATTTCGAGGCGGTTTATTATTAGTGGACGGTCAAGTTATGCAATTAGTCTGGGAGGCTTGTCTTGAGGATCCTTCTTGTGAGTGAGCTATTTCCCTTCTGCGACGACGAAGGCGATATGATCATACAAGGCGGCGGTGAGAATCACATGTATGCCCTGAGCCGTGAGCTTGCGCACAACAACGACGTTGCAGTATTAACATCAAGCGTGCCGTCAGCCTCGTACCCCTCTGATCGCTTTCCGTTCTACGTTCACACTGTGCCAAACAGGAAGACTGCCTCACACCGATCAGAAGATTTACGATTCGCCTTGAGACTCGCAAAAGCCTTGAGACGTTTCGGCAATCGGTTTGAAGTCATCTTACCCCAAACGTTTATACCAATTCTCTCAGCTTTTCTGAGCCGACCACACGCTTCTGTGGTGCCCATAATACATGACGTGTATCAGCCTTTGCCATTGATAAATGGTATCTCTGCGTGGAAGGATTTGCAAGGAGGAAGCACTATGAGAGGGATACAAGGCTGCCTTTTGGAACGCATCTGCCTGCATTATGCTTCGACCTGTCCCCTCGTGCTGACGGTCTCTGATACAAGTCTTGCAGCGCTACAACTGTGGGTTCCTCGCGAAAAAATGAGAGTGACCGGTAATGGCGTTTATCTCGACGAGTTCAAACAAGCGAGGAAGGATATCGATCTTATAGCAATAGCTCGTTTTGATGCACCCTATAAAAATATCGATCTATTGTGCGATGCCGTCGTCAACACAGACATACGCACGATCATCGTAGGCGACGGAAGACTGCGACCTAAAATAGAGCAGCGCTATGGGGGCCGAAACATTGAGTTTACAGGGTTTGTTTCAGAAAAGATCAAGCGCGAGTTGCTAGCACGCTCTAAGGTCCTCGTATCAGCATCTGCGATCGAAGGCTTTGGAATCACGCTGGTTGAGGGACTCGCCTCTGGCTGTTTAGTGGCAGCGACAGACATAGGACCGCACCGGTTCATTGATCGTGGCTTCAACGTTATCAGGTTCTTTAGCGTGGGTGACAGTCAAGCGCTCAAGGAGGCTGTTACAAAACTCCTCGTCCTCTCTGACGCTGAACGCACTGAACTCCACCGGCGAGCGAACCAGCTCATCACCCAATATTGGCAGTGGTCAGTGATCGCTCAAAAGACCGATCTTTTTCTGAGGTCGATCAGTTAAAAATAGGGCCGGTCGTAGGATGTTGGACTTTATGCTGATTCGTCCCCACTGTCGTATTCTATATAGCTAGTAACAGCGGCGGCAATTGAATCTACGCCATCGAG
>JAJRBK010000125.1 GCA_028679495.1 Methanobacteriota archaeon | reverse complement strand
CGACGCCGACACCGACGGCGAGCACAGAACCTACCACTCAGAATGCGGGCACCACATCAGTCGTAGGGGAGGGGGAGCAAAACAGCAGCGCGTTGCCACTCCCAGGGTTTGAAGCGTGGTATGCCGCAGTGGGGCTTTTAGTCGTTGCGTTTGTTATACTCGGAGTAGTAATCAGAAAGTACTACTTTTCAGCTCCTCAAACAGAAGAAGAGTTGCCTCCTCAACCGTACGAAGAAGAAACGCACGAAGAATGAAATAGTGTCAAGTGTTGCGTTATCAGCACTAGCACTTAGGAACTGTCTTCCCGGCGATTACGTTTGACTATTTTCCCTATGAGTGGCAAAATACCAAGCACGATGATAGCGCCAACAATTCCGGTTAGAATACAGATCGGCATCGTGGAGCCATAATCCTGTAGTTCAGCAACTGGCGGGGAATAGGCAGGCTCCTTCTCTTTGACGATATGCTGTTCAAGTAGTGTGTCGCCATCCGAATATCCGTTTGAGACTGCCCAGTAGACGGGAACGTGAACTTGGACATTCTCTCTTTCACTGTGGCAGGGAACCAGATCTACCTGAACAACATCGTGAGCCAGCAGAATCCCGTGGGCGGAACGCAAGAGAAACAATTGAACTGGCCACAGCAGCTCTCTAACACTTTCGGCGGTGCAGTACATTCTGGACATATAGGCAATTATTTCTCGGATTACAAGGGCAGTCATATCAACGGCACGGGGCTTGGACTCCAGCTTCCGGATACGACGACAAGTATCAGCTGGTTCAGCTTTTCGAAAAATATGCGGATATTCGTGCTGTCACAGCCGTTACTTCATCAGCTTTGTTATCCCCCACCTTCACGCAACAATCGAGCCTTGCGAGCGCCAACGAGACAACCAATCTCCGCAACTCCACGGCACAAGCATCGACGCCTGGATTTGATGTGGGAGCTGCATTCTTGGCAACTGGATTAGTAGCGTTTATCCCAGCATTTTTGCGAATAAGACGTCACTAGAGTGTATAAGCTCAATTATTAAACGAAAGGAGTCACTCTTGCGGGCATAATCAGGGATACTATCTTTACGTTCTTGCTTTCACCTAGCAAACCCTGATCGAGAGCTCGTGTGCCTTAAAGCCTTCTCATTCATATAGTGTTAATTTAAACTAAGCTGGGTGAGTACACAGCCCTTTATAGGAACTGGTCGATGGTCGCTCCTATAGACGCTAAAGAAACATTGCGTAAGGTCAAGCGCCTGCTCGATGAGAGTAATCAGATCGTTGAGCAGATCGACTCGCTCAAAACAGAGAAAAACGAGTTACGTCCACTGTGCGGTTCACTTCGGCGTCGATCGATTAGGTGCGGAAAGGACAACTGCCAATGCAAACGTGGGAGGTTGCACGGTCCCTATCATTACTTCGAGCCCTCCAAATTTCGTGGCAAATGGCAGTATGTTTCAAAAGATGATCTTGAGAGCGTTGAGAGAGGAATTGCAGACTGGAAAAAGCAGCTTGACATTGACGAGCGAATAAAGACGCTTTCAGAGCGCCTCGACGAAATACGGCGTGAAATGACGGCACTTATTCCGCAGTATTAACCATAAGAGGCGTACATGGACGTTGATATCACGCTGCTCTCTGATAATGTTGTTAATACTAAAGGACTTCTTGCTGAACACGGACTATCCATCCTCATTGAAAAGGAGGCGCAACAAGTCCTCTTTGACGTTGGGCAAGGCGTTTGCGCTCTTCACAACGCGCAAGCTCTTGGTGCGACGCTGCGCTCTCCGCCCATAATCTTAAGCCACGGTCATTACGATCATTCCGGCGGGCTGAGATCTTTTTTGCGCGCTTTCCCAAAGCAAGCTGTTTTCGCACACCCTGCTGTCTTCGAGCAACGATTCTCTGCAAATGTGGCACATAACAACCTGAACATCGGAGCGCCTTTTACTAAAGAGGAGCTAGAGCGCGAAGGAGCCAGGGTTTGCTTGTACAGTCGCCCGCACGAAGTGTTGGAAGGTATATGGACCACTGGGCAGATTGCTCGGCCGTTCGCTGCCGATCAAGCCACAACCGGGCTGTCACTCGACGCTGCTGGACGAGTGGTCGACAACGTTCTTGATGATATTGCCACTGTCATTGAAGGACCTAAGAAGGCATTGCTCCTGCTTGGCTGTGCACATGCGGGCGTGCGAAACACGATTCAGCAGGTCGAGGCGATGACTGAAAAGCAGCTCTACGGAATAGTCGGTGGCTTGCATCTCATGAACGCGCGTCAACGTGATGTACGGGCACTTGCATTGTTCCTACGCGAACGAGGTGTAGCACTCGTTGCAGCGTCACACTGCACGGGATGCAAAGCTGCGGATATTTTGGGCAATTACGTAGAATGCATGCTGGCTGCTGTTGGAACCCATCTGAGATTTCAGCTTTGACACGCAGACAAGTGCAGGAGCCGCAAGTGTCATGCGGGTATTTTTTAAGCGGATTTTGAAGGCTAGAACGTTGCCCGTTGTCGCTGCACAGAGAGCATCTAAACGGCGTCTTGGGTAGGTAAAAAGCGCTCTGCAACGATTTTTACGTCATTACAGATAGATGATGCCTCGATTAGTTCTTTGTGATCGGGAATACCTTACCTTTATAACGAAGTGCGAGAATCCTGATTGCACAAAGCAAGGCAGGTAGTAGCATGGAAAGAACGCTCATCGACACCACAAAAGGAGTATCAGGAATTTCACGTCCGTTTAAAAGCATCCTAGAACAGCTCAATATGGGCAACGACGACATAATTCTGTATGTAGGATTGCCCGGTGTTTGTACGCCATTTATCGAACTGCTGTCTTATGCTATTAGAACGCTGAAAATCAAGCAAATAT
>JAJRBK010000124.1 GCA_028679495.1 Methanobacteriota archaeon | reverse complement strand
GCTTAAACGAAAAATAATCGATGCAATACGGCGTATAGCCCCTGAAGGATATCGCATCATAAAGCACGATATTACGAATGACTATATTCTTTTCATCGCGTCCGAGGAACCGATCAAAGAGTCGTGGATAAGGCAAGGGCGGAAGTTCGTTGAGGAGCAGGCGGCATAAATGTTAGAACCCCTCATGTATACGGGCGGCGTCTATCGACATGACGAACTCGTTGAGCTCGTTGAGGATCTCGGCGGCCACGTTCTCCAGAAAAACGTTATGCAGCTCGAAGTGGTGCTGTTAATCCTCGTGCCTATGGACGACATTGCCAATGTCGAGCAAAAAGCTGCGGAGATATTGTGAACGATAGAGCGGGCACCCCTTATAGGAACTGAAGTTGCCGTCGTGGCTCCGAGCCTTGCGTATCACCACATGCCTCACCCTACGTGCGATGTTGCTGAATACCTCAGGAGGAAGGGAGCGAAAACCAATATAATCGGCCTCGCGAGAGGAGTGGGGCGTCGGGCAGCACAGCTCACGAAGAGCGAGCGCGGCTTGATAAACGAGCACGACCTCGCACTCTTCGTTCTTGGGGATTTTCTCAGCTGCATCACCGATGCCAAGTATCAACTCTACGAGGATCTTGAGGTGCCCGCAATAGTGACCGGGGGGCCTCAGTGTGAAGCAATCCCCCATGCATACGCATACGTCGGCGGAATAGGACGACGAGCGAAAAGCTTTCACAGAGAAGCTGAGTTTTCCGTGCTCGACAAGGTGGTTGGTATCATCAGCAGAGCACTCGATGAAAGACGCGAAGAGTTGGAGAGAGATCCGCTTTGCGTCAGTCCCTTTCGGGTAATGGATGAGCTGACGCAGCAGATTCCAGAGATTGGAGAGAGCCTTTCTCCTACGCCTATCACGATGCACCTCGACGGCATGCGCATCAAACTGCCGTACGATGATTACTTCGAGAGAATTAGAAGCGTCAAGTTCATCGAAGGACCTACGGTCTCCGACGTGGCAGAGATAACGCCTTCGTACATGCGCGGCTACGTTATCCTGAAGGTGAAAACAAAATCAGTCGCGGGATTCACGCTTTAGACGTGCAAAACATCGAAGTTCTTTATGTTAAAGCAACGCATAGCTAAGCGTCTCAGATTCCGACGGCCTCTATTGTGCGGATAAGCTCTGTGAAAGCATCTATTTCGCGCTGCAGTATTTCATCTCGTGTCAGACTGATGCTCATCTCGCCGTCGACGGTGAGCTGCTCGGGACCTCGACGCACGATTCTATACGTCCCGTCGGCACGTAGCGCCTCGGAGATGTCTTTGTCATGAGCGAGGGCCCGCCCTGGAATGATAACGGTCTCCTGCATATCTTTCAAGCTCAGCTGCTGAATATCACCGAGCGTGATCAGACATGCTATCTCCTTTTCAGTATTGACGACGTTCACGTTCGGAGCGATACGCTTAAAAATTGAGCGAAGATAGGGGCCGGCGACCTCTCCCGTGATGAGTGTGGCGCCTTTTCCGGTTCGTGGCAGATAGTGCTCTGGGTTGCTTGCCACATAAAACGGCGATCCGATCGTAGGGTCCCAAAGGGGCGTGCCGGTAACGCGCATGTCATACTCGCCGTTTATCACGCTCACAAGCTCCTTGAAACTCTCAACCGGTTGCGACGCGATCCCACGCATGAGCGGCGTGTTCCCAAGGATCAAGCCCTCTTTTTCACGGTTGGCAAATCGCATCAGGATAAGCCCCTTTGCACCCATGTCTTCGAGGTCGTCGCATGTCTTTCTGAGAACGGCACCGTCATTAACGCCGGGAATGATAACGGCTGCGCCATACACATCACAGGAGGAGCAAAACGTTGTAAGACATTCGAGGGAGACCTCGGGCGAGGGATCGGCCATATAGCGTTTTCTTAGACCCGGTTCTGTTGCAAAAACGGTGAATGACACCTCACGCACGTTGTTTTCGATCAGTGCGTCGGCGTCGTTTCGATTATCGAATCCCTTTCCGCTTGTGTACCCGAGGTGAATAGGCACGCCCAAGCTTGCGAGCAATTCGGCAAGATCGCCGAGATCAGGATAGCAGCTTACGTCCCCTGCGCCGCTGATTGTGACCTTATCAGGATCTGTGGCACTCATGGTAAGCGTAGCCTGAATATCTTGCGCCACTCGTAAAAGCGGCTTAAACCCCGGATAGCGCTCTGCTATCGCTCTCCCGCAATAATCACAGCCTGTGCTGAGTGGCGAACAATGGCGGCATCCAAAGGGCGTAAAGTCCTTCACCTTTTTGAAATAGCAATAACTGCAAAACCCGCGGCAATCAACCCCGGGCTTTCCTCCTACGTCTGCTAGTAGCTCCATCTGACCATCCGCTTGCGCGACTCTTTCGCACGCTAACAGTTATAATTTAAAAAATATAAAAGTTTGCGAAAAAATAAAAAAAGAGGGTTAGAACGGATTGGGAAGCCCAATTTCCGCTCTTTCCTGCCGAGTCTTCACCGATCGATCCCACTTCTTCTGGGCAAGGTTGGTC
The DNA here is from genome assembly GCA_028679495.1 of Methanobacteriota archaeon. Classification (GTDB taxonomy): domain Archaea; phylum Halobacteriota; class Bog-38; order Methanoflorentales; family Methanoflorentaceae; genus Methanoflorens. The sequence goes on along the minus strand of JAJRBK010000124.1, from coordinate 3,506 downwards.
AGCATTTCCATACCGAACTTGCCTGGGTCTATGGGTTTAGTCTCGAAGATGCCCGCGTCAACGGCACTCTGGAAGAGGTCCTTTCCAACTTGCGTGCGTGGCATCACAGTCGACCAGCCGTCGGGCGAGCCGATAGAACCGGTCGAGATATCCGCCGTTCGAGCGGTCAGGTCGGGACAGACGAAGCATCCAGGCTGCACGTAGTTATGCGTGAGCTTTACTGGAACCTCAACACGATCGCCCATGGTGGTCGAGACGATCATCTTGCCCTTTGAGACATCCATCTTCTTAACCTGCTCGATGTTGACCCTATGGAGCTCCTCGACGATTGCTTTAATACCCTCATAGTGGAAATTTTCGGTACAGAATATGCCGAGAAGGAGCGCCATCCTGTTGGGTAGGTGTCGAGCTCCGAATGGATAGAGCTGCATCTTTCTGACCGCATAGGTCAGACAGTGCATTCCCACCATTCCGATCTTGTCGAGACCGTACTCACGGGCGGCCATCTTGACCATGTTGACGTTTGGGCACAACACGTACTTTGTGCCCGCCGCGGCAATGATTTCCTCTGGGGTCGTGGCGACGTAGGGTTGTGGGTTCCATGGCTCGTCGGTGGGCATTGCAACAACAGCGCCTTCAATGACGCCGTTTTCAAGCGCCTGGATAAAAAGACTGGTGACTATGCCGCCATCTTGTGATTGCCGCAGAAGCGCCTTGTCCGTCGCCCTTACAGTCATTACATCGGTGTATTTCCCAAGAACCATTTACTCCACCCCCATGATCCGTTTCTCAATCATTTCAAAGGTCGGCTCGAAGCTCCTTGGACATTGGGCATAGCAATTGCCGCACTTGACGCACAGCTCTTGGTTTACGTGAGGTCTGCCGTAGTCCATCTCAATGGCGCGCGTCGGGCATGCCATAGCACACGTGCCACACCCTATGCACAATCCTTGTCCGACAATTTTCACGAGCAGATCGCAGCCGCACGCAAATCCTGCAAGCGTGGCAAGTGGCGTGAGATACTCAAGATCCCCGCCTACCGCAGCTAGTATCGTATTCGCAATTGCTTCTGGACCGGTAGGGCATCCAGGAAGCGCAAAATCGACTTTTACAAGATTTGCGATGGGAACGAACGATTCGTGTGAGGGCTTCGCCGCTTGTCCACCGACGCTGTATTTAGTGATGTTGCCAGATGTGGCACAGCCGCCAAGTGCAACGACGAACTTCGAGATCTGCCTGATCTTTCGTATCTCGTCAACCTGCCGCTTGTCTTGTAGGCAAATTGAGCCGTGAACAATAGCGATGTCTATGTCCTCATCAGGGATCTCTCGTTGATCCACCAGCGTTGTCTCGTAACGATAGTCTATCGCGTTGAGCAGGTCGAGCAAGATGTCGTAATTATCTGTCAACGAAATGAGACATCCCGTGCAACCACTGAACACTGCTGTGAGCACTTTCGGTTTTGCAGCAGCCATTTCTTTCACCTCCGTTTCCTCTTCTGCAGGCTTCACCGTGATTTCTGGTTCTGCAGCTTCCAGTTTCTCTTCTTCAGCCGGCGGGTTAGTCCGCTCCATCTGCAGGATGTTATCGGCATCAGATTGTTTCTTCTCGTCTTTCTTCCAAAATGGACTCATAAAAACTCCTCTACTTCCTTCCGAATTAACTCCATAGCGTTAGGAATTGACCGTTTGACCTCTTCAGTCATCCCAAACTCGATTTGCTCCCAGCGTTTTGGTTGACACGCAAGGATCACGATGTCACAGCGCTCATTCAGTTCATTGAGCGGCCTTGAGGTCTGCCAGCACTGATGGTCGGCATATCGATCCTCATCGACGTCTTCCAGAGTGAGCTTCTTTAGCTCTCCGGGGGCGCCCCCGAAATTAATCGAGTCGACCAGTACGAGCCTTTTGCATTCGAGAACCCCGAACAAAAAGTACCCCCTGCCAATATCAACGACCTTCAGACGACGCGAACCATTGAGCGCTTGTTTTAGCAATGGAACGAGCGCTGTCGCAAACCCGTTGTCACCGTACAGTGGATTCCCGCAACAGGCGATGACCGCCTCTGCTTCGCAAATCGAGTCGCACACTTTAGTAGATCAGCTTGTTCTCAATGACCTGCTTTTCTGGGTCAAGCACAATCATGTGCGTTGCACACGAGTTGCACGGATCATAAGCGCGCACGATGACCTCGGCGTACTTGTAGGGGTCTCCCTCGAGCGCTGTGCTGATGGTCGGGTAGTTCCACATCGTGGGCACAAGACAGTTGTAGTAACGAATCCGTCCCTCGTTAACGCGGGCCATGTGAACGTTAGCGCCACGTGCTGCCTCGTTGATCCCTATCCCGAGCTTGCCATCGCCGAGCCCGGAAACGCGTACGTTCGTGGGGCCGCTCGTGTTGAGCTCATCGAGGATGTTCTCCGCTCGGTGCACACTCGTTTGATTCTCACGGACACGCGCCACTTGGATGCCCATTGCGCCTCTTTGCGTGAATCCCTTAAACTTGACTGCTCGTGCGCGAGGTCCTACTTCCACCGGTTCTCCGGCGATGAGACAGATCTCGTTGTTTGCCTCTAGCCCGACTTCAAGGGAGCTGTAATAGTTGTTTGGTAGCTCTTGGCTGAAGGTATCCATTGGGAAGGCCGTTCTGTCGCCGTGCGTCAAGTGGGTCGCAAAGACGTTATAGTCGTGCGTTCCCATATCAGCAGGGTAGTCGGAGTCCTTGAAAAGTCCGAGCATGAAATCAGTATGCTCTTGTGCAAGCGCCTCATACGTCCTAAGGTTGCTCATCAGCTTGTTCTTCGCGAGATCGCTGATATTGTGTCGCATTCCCCCTATGACGATGTCCGGGGCATGCAAACCCTCGCCGCCGACAACATCGATGATGTTCTGGGCGATTTTCCTCATTCCCTGACACCGCTTCATGGCCTCGGTATAGACGTTTTTGTCAAATCCGACGCCACACCCAAAGTCTGGGAAAATTAAGATGCTGTGAAGCGGGTGGCTATGCATCCTGTTCGCTATGCCAGCCAGTTCTCGTAGCAACATGCCGTCTTTCGGGGGCTCAACGCCAATTGAGTCCTCGACAGCTTCGACTGAAGCACACGAGTGGGTAATAGGGCATATTCCACATATGCGAGACGTAGCAAGTGGGGCAAATTCCATCGGTTTCCCAATGAGGAACTTTTCAAAGTTTCTCACCGGTGTTATGCTGAAGTAGTTGCCTTTTTCCACTATGCCGTCGTCGTTCGTCTCTAGAACTAACTTGGAGTGCCCTTCGACACGAGTCACAGGTGCCATTTCAACTACATTGGCCAAGCTATTAACCTCCTTTTGGTTGCACTATAAGTAATCTCAGGCCTATTGACCCTACTAGTATAAAAATATTCGATCGATAATAGGTGCAAAGATTATAAGTAACAAAAAAAACGAGAAATCCACAGTAGTCTGAGCTGTCTGTGGTTTGAACAAGAGGCGTAGTATAAGTATCAACAGCCAAAGGGCACT
>JAJRBK010000123.1 GCA_028679495.1 Methanobacteriota archaeon | reverse complement strand
TTAGTAAACAACGTCATCTTATATAAACATACCGATACTTTAGAAAGCTAACGTATAAGTCACTTATGTATAAATGAGCTTCGCGGAATCCTAGCCTCTTAGACAGTTGGTATTCTTCGGTGCCTCTTCCTCGTCTTCTTGCCTCGCAATGAGATCACGCACACGATTTGCACGTGGGGGGCCACGATCAGGTCGCAGACCGCAACCAAAATGACAACACTTAAGCTACCCCTCTCTCTTACTCTCTCGTCTATTTCAAATGACGCAACAAGGCGAGTTACGTGGTAAAAAAGAATCTAATAATAGGCATCGCTCTTATCGCATTGCTAGCTGTCTCGATTGCGGGATGTTCGAGCAGCCCTGCGACAGACACAGCCTCACCAACGGCAACAAGCACACCTTCAACGAAAGCAAGCACGACGGCAACAAGCACAGCGAAAGCAAGCACAGCGAAAGCAAGCACAGCAGCAACAAGCACAGCGAAAGCAAGCACAGCGAAAGCAAGCACGACGGCAAGTGCTAGTCCTTTAGCACAAGCTTCGCCGTCTGCTTCGCCCTCCACTACCCCGGTTACTTTTCTAAGAACGAGATACACACAAGAAGGTTATACAGTAAGCACGCCGTTTGCGGCTCAAGCGGGCACAAGTAACACCTACAACGGCGTTGTTACAAAAAACGACCGAAATACCTATGTCAAATGTATTACGTTCAAGTCAGAAAGTGACGCACGGGCATATTATACCCAAACGAAAAACGATTATAAATCCCAAGGTTATGTGACCGATTTAGAGCCTAACAGCAACGAAATTAGCCTTAGTAAATCATCGGGTGTAAATAGCAGAGAGCTAGTTCAAATGTCCGTTGAGAATCTCAGCGGCATTGGATGGAGTGTTATTATAGAATCGACTAATTACGTTAGTTTGGCTTAGATACTATGTTGGGGGCTTTTTCGGCCCTCATCGTTGTTTTAAACATTATACTCAATACTCCACCGAAGGAAAATGCAAACAGACTGGAAAAATGACGTATTGAAATTCCGCACTGCGAGGAATGCGGTTGTGTGAAGCTGAGCCAAAAGCAACCAGTACGCTTCACACAAGTCTGTGACTTGAACGGTCAATTTCAAAAGAGATTCCTAACACACTCGGGCAGTCATTGTACAACCGATTGCACGCACATCAGCGTCCAAAGCGCGTAGCCGTCGCACGCCTATCCGATCATACGGCTTCCCCGTGAAATTCGAGACTTGCAGGTTTAGAAGCAGAGATCTATCAAACGACGCATGAAGGCTACATTACGTCTCTCGAAGGTCGTCGATCATCCTTAAAATAAGCTCAGAGCGGGTTCTAATCAAAGAAGAGGCTATATTAGGCGGCGTTGATACCACGTCGCGTAAGCACGTCCGCATCTACTTATAAGTGCGCAATTTCAAGCGCCCATTCGATGAACCGTCTCGCGGGAAACTCGTGAATTGTCGAGAGTATGACATGTCCTCGCTCGATTGATGTCACCGTCAGAACAGGCCCATCGGTCGAGGTGAGAACCACGTCGTGTTCGTCTCCTCCGATCAAGTAGCCATCCGTCTGGCCTTCAAGAATATCAACAATTCGTGTTGCTGGGTGTTCCTTTTTCACGCTGAGCTTCACGGGCTCCGTTCTTGCGAGCAGCCTGAAGCGATGTGAGAGACCGAGCCACGCGTAGCTGTAGTTATCGACATAGGGACTAAAAGCGACCAACGATCCGCCTTTTCGTACAAACTGCTGAAGCGGCGTTGACAGGCTCTTAATCGTTTTTTCGACCGTGGTGTACGTCGGGTTCCCAAAGCCAACCGGCAGAATTGCCAGCCTGAACTTGGGAGAGTACGGACTGCCAATCTGCAGCGGGGAGACCCGCTCGCTTTCAAATCCGTATTCGACAAATAGCTTCTCGAATAGGAGGGGGCGGTCCCAAATGAGTGCGATCTCGGTCATCAGTGCCCATTCACTGCGCGAGTTACTTAAGACTTGTTACGCTAGGATCTTGACTTGGTCAGCTCAGCTTTCGAGCATGCCTGGTAATAGTACTATGGCTACCACTCACCCGTGAATGGGACAACCGGGTTCGTAAGTGTTGAGTCGGGGCGTAAACTGCGCGTTTGGTGTTTTAAGTCGGCTGATCGGTGTCTTTGATCGGTACCTTCGTGGCCTTAAGTTTTTGAACCGGCTCTTTTCGTGGCATTACCACTTCCAACACGCCGTTATTAAAGCGCGCCTTGGCTTTGTCCGGAATGACGTCTTCAGGAAGGTCGAGAGAGCGCTTATAAGCCATGTAGCCGCGCTCGCGTCGCTTGTAGGGTTGCTCTTCGCGTTCTTTCTCGGCCTTTACTTCAGCCCGAATTTCAATACTTCCGGGCATCAGGTCGATATCGATATCGTCTTTCTTCACGCCCGGTAGGTCAGCAACCAGATGTATTTCCGTCCCTAGATCGAGGATGTCAACATCTGGTGTTCGAACACCCGAGGGCTTTGGCATTGGCATTCGCTCTGCGACATACTTCTTGTACATCTCCTCTGCTGACGAGCGCTGTTCCTCTGGAACGAACCGCTCGTACATGTCTTCGATGATGCTGCGTGCCATGTCAAGCGCGTGCTGTGCCTGATCGAGAACCATGCTTACCCAGTCCTCTTCCATCATCATCATCTTCTTTTTCTTCTTCTCCTTCTTCTCATCCATTTCTTTATGTCCCATGTAATCACCGTGTTAGTCCTTCAAGTGGAGGATTAATAAACTATTCCCAACGAATTACGCTTTTTTCGTATTTATAATCCTGAGACAAAAAGCACGTTTTCCCGCTGTGACATATATGCACACCCTCGCGTTTGACTGACTTACCGATAGAGGCGCAGCACAGAATGCAAAGGAGAAAGACATAACGGTGAGAGAGAACCTAGCTGCCGTGCACTGATTGGCAGCTATGCAAAGACAAAACGTCCTATTTAGCCCCCTTATTTGCTGGATGAGTAAAAAAAGCTTAAGTATCTAACGAACGCCTTTAATATGATCGTTTGAGCCCTCAACTAAAGCTGGCCGACTCGCACGATTAGCATAGGTTAGGGGTGTACCAGCACTCTCCTCACTGTAAACGATGGAGGCGTTAGCATAGGCATAGACATCGCACTTGTGCATCCCCCGCTTAGGACTGGGGATGTTAAAAAATTGGACATCTGCACGCCGCCAATTGGCCTTGCATACATCGGCGCGTACTTAAGGCAGTACGGTCACCGTGTGAGAATTATCGATGCTGAGGTTGAGAAGCTGAGCATCAAACAAATCGCTGAAAGAGTCAAAAACGCGTGTCTGGTCGGTATCACTACGACAGCGCCGATTTATAATTCAGCGCTCGAGCTTGCAAACATCGTAAAGCGCCTGAATAGCAAAACAAAGGTCGTCCTTGGTGGACCTCAGGCGACTTTTTTGGATAATGAATCGCTCGAACGCTCTGCTGCTGACGCGGTCATCCGAGGAGAAGGAGAGCTCACGATGCAGGAGATCGCGTCCTCCCTTGAATCAGGCACATCAAGCAGCATGGACGGCATTGAGGGGGTCACGTACAAGGACGCAGACTCGATAGTGACAAATCCTGACAGGAAGCTCATCTCAAACCTCGATGATATACCGTTTCCCGCTCGAGACCTGCTGCCCATGGAGCGGTACACTCCGCCTGATAGCACGGGAGTCATATCGAGTAGGGGCTGTCCATTCCGATGCATCTTTTGCGCCTCGTCAAAACTCTACAACAAGAAGTTTCGATCACGCAGCGCACGAAACGTGTTTGAGGAGGTTGCTCAGCTCGTCGCCCATGGTTACAAGAACGTCACGATGCTCGACGACAACTTCATCTTGAATAAGGAGCGTGCATTTGAGTTTGCCGATTTGGTAGAGGAGCATAGCGTTAAGTTTGAGTGGTCCTGCACAGGCCGTGTTGATTCAATTGACGAGGATCTGCTGCGGAGACTGCACGAGGTAGGGTGTAATGGCCTCTTCTTTGGGGTCGAGTCAGCTTCAGATGAGACACTCAAGCTCATTAAGAAGGGATTCACGACCGATCAGGTCACTGATACTTTTTCCATGCTTGAAAACTATGATATTCCAACAACGGCGTCCTTTATGATCGGGCTTCCCGGCGATGATGCCCGCAAGGTCGCTGATACGATCGATCTTGCAAAACACATCAGCCCGGATTTTGCCATGTTCTCAGTTACCACCCCTTACCCCGGAACCGAGCTGTATGAAAATATTGATCGTTACGATTTGGAGATCACCTTAAACGATTGGGCTCAGTTCACGCTTACAAAACCCGTCGTCCGCACAAGCGCCCTTTCAACGGCGGATTTGCGCCGATGGTTCCTCAAAGCATATTTCCGTTTTTACGTCCGCCCATCATACGTGAGGCAGGCGTTTGCAAAGGGACAGCTTGGCTTTGTCCTTAGCCCTGTTAAGCACGCGATCACGAACGCCATTCGGGGCACAGTTGCACGCTAGATGGCTAACGAAAGCAGCACGTGTGCGACTATGGCGAGGAACTTCCCGCATCTCACAACAAAAGGGGGATAAACGTAAGTATACATCCCGCTTTATAGAGGCTAAATCCTAAGGGATCAACAGGAGATGACGATTATGGAAACGAACAAATTGTACAGCTTGCCGGAGCTTCCCTACGGGTACAAGGACTTGGAACCTTATATTTCCGAGGAGCAGCTCCGGATTCACCATGATAAGCACCATCTCGCTTACGTGAACGGCGCTAACGCACTGCTGAAAAAAATGGACGAAGCGCGGCAGAGCAATGCAGAGATCGACGTCAAGGCAACGCTCAAAGAGTTATCATTTAATTTAGGCGGTCACAAGCTCCACAAGCTGTTCTGGCCGACTATGGCGCCGGCGGGCAAGGGCGGGGGTGGCATGCCGAAAGGAAAGCTGGCAGATGCCATAAACGCTGAGTTTGGCAGCTTCGATCGCTTTAAGATGGAGTTCAGCAAGGCCGCCGTGAGCGCTGAAGGCTCAGGATGGGCGGCACTTACGCTCAGCAAGCTAACGGGTAGGCCGATCATAATGCAGATCGAGAAGCACAACGTCAACGTGTATCCCAACTTTAGAATTCTCATGGTGCTCGACGTGTGGGAGCACGCCTACTATCTCGATTATAAGAATGAGCGGCCGAAGTTCGTCGACGCGTTCTGGAACATCGTTAATTGGGACACGGTAAACACGCGGTTTGAAGAAGTGTCCGAGTGCTCGTGCGCGACGATATAGCTGCTCTATTTTTAGCGGCGACGTGCGCATCGGATGGAAGTCCTATCCGATAGCGCACTTATTTGTCTTCCCTTATCTTGAGAGCTTGTTTCACAAGGTGAAACGCAGTGCGCTAGTCTCGGTACGGGGTTCCCGGGAACATCCTAGCACAATATCACGTGCAGGGCTTGGGAAGACAACAACTACGCACGAAAAGCGGCTATTAGATCCATGACATGAGCCTGCCAAGCCGGAACGTTAGCACTCAACTGTGCTGCCTTGGCCGTCTGTGCCCTTTCTGACGGTGATTTGCTGTTGCGTGTAGGCGTGAAACGCATCGTCGTGGCTAATCACGACGATCTGGTTAAGCCCCTTGATGCCTCCAATTTGCCGAGCGAGACTGTCACAACGCTCTTCGTCGAGATGGATGGTGGGCTCATCCAAGATAAAGAGGCCAAGACCGCCTAGCGCCTCTTGCATGGCAAGACGCATGGCGAGACACGCTGAGATCTTCTCTCCGCCACTCATTTCATAAAGAGAGATAACATCGTCTCCGTCTGTCTTGAAGATGAGGTAATCCTCTTGCCAATGTAATTGCGATCGATCACTAGCCATCTGCCTCCAGTACCGTGCCGCGTGTTGGCTTGCCTTTTTTATGTAACGCGGCCGCATCTCACTTAAGTTCTTGAAGCTCTCTCGAATCTCATCAAAGAACTTGCCATCAGCAGCGATCTCACTGAGCTCGACGTCGAGCGCCATTAGATCCTCCTTTTTGACAGTGAGCGCCGACGCCTGCGGCTGTAAATCATCAATTTGCTTTTCGAGCTGTGACGCTATGCCACGCAGCTCATTGAGCTTTTGGCTTGCCTCAAGATACGCGCGCCCGCTTCGTTGATGTTCGGACTCGTCATAGAGGTGTGTCTTGCGCTCTAAATCAGCACCAAGTTTCAGGCGCTGTGTCTCAAGCGCCTGCAAGTTGCGCGCATACTCTTCGCACCGCGCGATTGCCGCCTCAAGTTGGGTTGCCACCCCTCGAGCTGCTATATAGTCGTCGTAATCCCTTTGGATTTTTCGCTGCTCTTGCTCAAGCTGGGCTACAAGCGCTTCATCGCCGCCTTGATCGATGAGCTGCGCAATTGTCGCTTCCGCCTTTTTGATCGCTCGTTGCAGTGCCGTTTCAGTGCGTTGAATTTCTTTTAGCCCGCTTACTAGCGTTCCCCTTTCAGATTTATCGAGAGCATATTTGAGTGAATGATATTCCTCGGCGTCTGACTTCAGCTTGTTCATCCGCTCTTCAGTTGATCCAATCTGCGCTATTTTTCGACCGAGCTCCACAAGGCGCTCTTGTTCTGCTTCGATCTTTTGACAGTATGTTTCAATCTCGGCACGAGTTCGTTCCCGTTCTTGTCGTTTTTGATCGAGTATATACACTTGATTGGCCGCCTGCTGAGCCTCATTTAGAACACGTGACCTCTCTTGATGCGTTGCACGAAGCGTCTTGAGTTCCTCTTCGACCGCGCGCAATTTATGCTCATATTGGTGGCCGCGCGCTTCGATTGATTGACATGGCTCGCTCGTGTAAGGGCATATGCCACGCAAGAGATCATCAAGGTCTTTGCTTATCGTTCGCTTGTGTCCCTCAAGCTCGCCGATGCGGTGGGCTAACTCCTCATATTCACGTGACAGCGCATCAAGGGTATCAGCAACACCTTTGAGCGCATCATACCCCGCAAGTTCAATCTCAAGCCTGCTTACGCTCGCTTGCTTCGATTCGATAAGCTCCTCTAGATGAGTTATACTCTTTTGAGCGGCATTATGTCGCTCCTTATCAATATACAACGCTCTCTGCGTTGTTTCAAGCTCGTCGTATTTCGTTGCACGGGGGGCGAGCTGCGCAGCCCTCTCAGCGTTCAGGTCGAGCTGCCTCAATTCTTCTTGCTTGCTTTTTTTCGTGCTCACAACGTGTGCCGCTTCTATTTGCAGCTTTGACAAACGCTCCTTCTCATATCCGACGTCGCGAAGGAGCATCCTTAAGCTATCTATTTGGTCAGAAAGACGGTTATAACGCTCAAAAGAGGGATGGGATCGCTCCACAATGAGAGCTGCATCGTGGGCTCGCTGTATATCCTGGTTGGCCTCCACTCGCATCTTACCGAGCTGGGCGGCATTTGAATCAATCATATTGAACTCCCTTTTAAGATTCTCAATTTCTGAAAGGAGTACATCATAACGCTGTTTTTCTTTTTCAGCAGCCGTGAGCTGCGAGTTGAT
>JAJRBK010000229.1 GCA_028679495.1 Methanobacteriota archaeon | reverse complement strand
GGCGGGGCTTCTTGCCCTTTCGATGGTCTCAATGCCGGTCGAAATCGAGATAGTGTCGAACCGAATCTCGGGTTGCTCGAGTGCCGTTTCCAAGATCAGGAGGAGATTCCGGTAGTCATCTGAGCGAAGATGACGGTCCAGATCTTCCGCGTCCCGCCACAGTTGTTCGAGCATCAAAACGTTCTTTTCCAGTTTGTCCCCGTAGACGTGGCAGCGAAGACAGCCGGGTTCGTCTCGGCAATGCTCCGTCATCGATCTGAGGATCTCCAATGCCTCAGGACTCTTTTGGGGTGGGATCGTCATCCGGATGGTCGCATTTATCATGTCGTTCTCCATCTCGGGTCTGCTGGTGGATCCTGCGGCTGTTTTCAATGACACGTAAAGAAAGACTGCCGAATATGTGCCAGGGAAAAGTCGGAGGGCGTTTTATTGGCAAGCCGCTGTTATTGAGTGATTTGGGTCAAGAAGAGGCGGGACGGTCAAACCCTAAAGGGCGAGATGATGTGACGATATATCGACAAAAGACGTTAAGGCGACATTGGCTTGTTGGAACGCTTGATCCCGAATTTCTTCATTTTCGATAGGAGGGTTGTTCGCTTTAGACCGAGCACCTCGGCGGCGCCGCCCTGTCCAGCGACACGCCAGCCAGTCTTCTCCAGCACGGCCATGATATGCTTACGCTCCACATCCCCGAGGTTCCGCGGAGCTTCAGGTTTCGAAGATTCATGCTTGGGCACCTGAACGACTAGGGTTTTGCCATGGCTGACAATCATCGCGTGTTCGATCACATTCCGCAGTTCCCTGACGTTGCCCGGCCAGGAATACGCTTGCAGTGTCTGCATGGTCGTCCTCGGAACGCTTTCGATCTCCTTCCCCATCCGCTTTCGAAAATCCTTGACGAACGTCCGCACCATGAGCGGGATATCCTCGGGGCGCTCACGGAGGGGCGGAATCACAATGGGAAACACATTCAGCCGGTAGAAAAGGTCCCGCCGGAATTTGCCGTCTTTCACTTCTTGCTCAATGTCCCGGTTGGTAGCGGCAATGATGCGGACATTGACGTGCACGGACTTTGTCGAACCCAACCGCTCGAAGATGCCTTCCTCAAGAACCCGGAGCAGCTTGCTCTGAAGATCAGGAGCAAGCTCGCCGATCTCATCGAGAAAGAGCGTGGAACCGTCGGCAATTTCGAAACGGCCGATCATCTTGGTCAGTGCACCCGTGTAAGCGCCTTTCTCGCGACCGAAGAGCTCGCTTTCGATCAGCGTGGGCGGAAGCGTAGTGCAGTTGACCGTCACCAGCGGTCGGTCTTTCCGCAAACTCATGCCGTGGATGGCCCGGGCCAGCAGTTCTTTCCCCGTGCCGGTTTCCCCCAGGAGGAGAACCGTCGAGTCTGTCTGGGCAACCTGCTCCGCGAGGGTCAGGACCTTCTTCATCGGGCTGCTATCCCAAGAGTGTCTGAGCACGTAAGGACTCAAAAGTAGAAGCGCATCGGGGGACTCGGCTATCCTCCTCGGGGCTCGCAACCCGGAGAGAGGAGGCCAAGGACCGATGCGCCTGGAAACGTTTATCAGGAAGTCGCTCGGAATGAAAGCCCATACCGTAGTGGTAGTCGAGGAACAGCCCGACGGTGGGGTGGTGGCGCACGTCGAGCGCCTGCCCGGCCGCCGGTTGATGTGTGGGGAGTGTGGGGGGCTCGCCAGCAAGGTGGCAGGGACCCGCCGCCCCGAACGCCGGTGGCAGGATCTCGCGCTGCGGGCGCAGACCCTCTGGCTCGTCTACGCGCCGTATCGGGTCTGGTGTCCCACCTGCGGCCTGCGGGTGGAGCGCGTGCCCTGGGCGGAGAAGTGGCAGCGGATCACCCATCCCCTGGCCCAAGCGGTGGCGACCCTCGCCCGGAAGCTGGACTGGACCGCGGTGGCCACCCACTTCCGGGTGAACTGGAAAACCGTCGCTACGGCGGTCGAAGCCGCGGTCCTGTGGGGGCTCGCGCACCGCCGCTGGGGGCCCCTGCATGTCATCGGCATCGACGAAGTGAGCCGCCGGAAGGGCCAGCAGTACCTCACCCTCGTCTACGACCTGGCCCGCCGGCGGGTCGTTTGGATCGGCAAGGATCGGGACGAGGCCACGCTCCAGCGCTTCTTCGCCTGGCTGGGGCGGCGCCGCGCCCGCGCGATCCGCGTCGTCTGCTGCGATATGTGGCGGCCCTACCTGGCGGTCCTCCGGCAGGCGGTGCCCCGGGCCACGGTGGTCTTCGACCGCTTCCACCTCACCCGCTACGCCACCGACGCGGTGGACACCGTCCGGCGGCAGATGTGGCGGCAGCTGGCGGAGGCGGAGAAGCCGGACTTCAAGCGGACCCGGTTCCTCTGGCTGAAGAATCCGGAGAACCTCGAGCGGCAGGAGCGGACCCGCCTCTCGGGCCTCCTCCGCCTCAATGCCCCCATCGTCAAGGCGTACCTGCTGAAGGAGGATTTGCGGCGATTCTGGGACTACCGCTCCACCGCCTGGGCCGCCGCCCACCTCCAGCAGTGGCTCTGGCGGGCCAGCCACAGCCGGCTCGACCCCTTCAAGAAGCTCGCGCACACGATCCGCGCCCATCGTGACGGCATCCTCGCCTGGACGAAGCTCCGGGTCACCAACGGGGCCCTGGAGGGTATGAACAATAAGGTGAAGGCGATCAGCCATCGGGCGTTCGGCTTCCGAACCACGTGGACGTATATCGCGAACATCTACCATTGCTGTGCGGAGCTCCCGTTACCCTGACACTGTTAGGAAGGGAGCCTGAAAAAGGATACCACGTACGTGGCCCTCGATGACAGCAAGAACTCGCTCGTGGCGGGGCTCCTGCGGCCGGAGGCCGAGGTGCCCGAACTGCGCTCCATCCCCAATGAGCCCCGGCACCT
>JAJRBK010000122.1 GCA_028679495.1 Methanobacteriota archaeon | reverse complement strand
TCTTCGCTATCGATCGCGTTATTGGAATGCTCGTATGGTTTGTCGTTGTCGGCATCGTGCTCGCACTGCTTGTGAGCTGGCATACGCGGACATACGCCTATCGTTGCAAGGCGTGCGGGGAGGAGTTCGAGATATCCCCGTTGACTAACTTTGTAAGCCCCCAAGGCTTTAACAGAGACGGTGGCTGGAAATACCTGAAATGCCATCGGTGCATAAAGCACGAGCGCGCCGTGGTTCTTAAGAAATCCAAGCAGTAGGATGACATCGACGCAGGATCGACGAACCAGCACACGCGAGCTTCGTTACCGCGTCAGTTCTACCTCGAGACGTACCATAGGCACATGGATAGCCCCACGTTCATCACGCGGTTGCCGCACGAGATAAAGTGCTGCGAGCTCTTCTGTGAACGCCTCCCGCTGTGCTTTTGGAAGGCGTTCAAGGTAGGGTAGAAAGACCGCGCTGATCCACCCTCTTAACTCATCTTTTCCGCTGAACACCATGTCCTTTGGCACAAGTTCGACCCGCTTGGCTGAGAGGCCACCCTCGTTGATAAGGTCGCGATAGGAGCTGATGCCGTAAAACACCCATGGAAGCGTAAAGCCAATAAAATAGCGCCGCCAGCGTTCGTGCACTGTAAGCTCATTTGTGACCGCCAATAAGGTTGCGGCGTTACCTTCTCCTCCGAATTGAAGGACGGCTCTCCCATCCGGCTTCAGAGCTCTCTTAACCCCCTGGAGTATGCAACGATAGTCTTGAATCCAGTGGAGCGCCGCAAAGGAAACGACGAGGTCGAATTCGTGACAGAAGGTAAGGTGAGTTGCGTCGCCGTGCTGAAACCGAAGGCTGGGAAATCGAGACGGTGGAGACTTTTCCTGCGCAAAGCGAATCATCACGTGAGCTTCATCGACGCCCAGCACCAAGCCGCTCGGCACGCGTGCTGCAAGCTCTGTGCTGATCTTTCCATCGCCACAACCGATATCAAGCACGCGTTCGTCTCCTGCAAACTCAAGCGTGCGGATAAGGTCGAGTGCCCATTGGCGCTGTGGTGATGAATGTTTTTCGTAGCTGTCTGCATCCCACCCGTAGCTCATCGTTTCCTCCACCTCTCTAGCCTTTTCTTGGATAATCTGGCCTCATATGGCGCCAATGGTACATCCAACCCATCCATCACCCTTCTCAACGAACCACCTTCGCTCACCTGTTCGTATCTGCTCCATATCATGGAGGTAATAATGCGCCATCGCTTCACCGTGCGCGCTTTCAAAGAGCTGCTCCACGTGCGAAGGACTATAACACTGGACGTGTGCTAGCTCCGCGTACGTTCCTATGGCCTCAAATACTCCTCGTGGTATCGCTCGTCGAGCTTCCTTCACTAACTCGCATGGGAGCATATATTCAAGCACGATCCGATTGCAGCGTCGCTCTGACTGGAATGTGTTCATCGCACGGCGAAGGTGCTCCTCTGCTATGTAATAGCTTATACCCTCGAAAAGAACGATCGTCGATATCTCGGCATTGTAAGCAGCTTCCGAGCGGAGCGTCTCACATGAAAAACCTTGAGAAGTGATATCAAGCGTGACACACGAAACACGGTCGCTGAGACGAGAAGCAGTGTTACCGTAGAGTGCGTGTTTTTCCTTCATGCCTGCAATATCCACCTCGATGATCTGTGCGATGCGCTCAGGGTTGTCGACGAGGAGTTCTAACGAGAGGGGGGACATCCCTGCAGCTGGGATTACCACCTGGCAAGGCGTGTCGGAGGATCGCAGCTCACGCTCGATGAGATGTCTGATAAAGTGCTTTCTGTTTCGGATGACCTCGCTGTACCACGGACACACCGCGTCACAGCGTGCGAGAAGGTTGTGGCCACGGGAAAGATCAAGCTGGTTGAAGAAGGCGCCGACTATTCCCTCGGTGTAGAGGGGCGCAGCCCACGACATCACCAACGAAGCCGTGTCATTCAACTTTATCCGCATGTCATCTGTCATAGCGTAGGTATCCGCTGTGCTTTCACGTTTGTAGAACAATCCTGTAGCGTGTCTCGCTGTTGCGAACGCGCTACACGTCCTTAAGGCTATATATGTCTAAAAGCATAACTTTAGATACAGTACTTCACGTTGAGGGTTTCTACGGTGTCGAGACGATTGTGGAAAGGATGGACTCACGATCAGGTTATAGGTGTCGCTCAATTTGGCCCGCTTAAAATGGAGCGCGGCAGCATCAAGTTTTTCGTGCTCATGACTCTTGCCGAACGGCCGCTTCACGGGTATGGAATTATAAAGGCTATCGGGGAGATGAGCGGTCACGTTCCAAGTGCAGGAATTATCTATCCAACGCTGCAAATGCTCGAGGATCAGGGCTGCGTCTCCATGCGTGTGGAGGACCATAAAAAGGTCTATGCCATCACCGGCGAGGGGCGACACTTCCTGGAAGAGCACCAAGATATGGTCGAGCGCCTTAGTTCACGGGTCGCACAACCACGGTGGAGCTCGTTGCCTGGAGTAGGCCGACGCGTCGGCGAAATCGCACGTACGATCTTCTACAACTATTCGTACCTTGACGACGAGAAGATACAGCAGATCGAGACTATCCTTGACGAGACGAGAAGACAGATAGGCGAAGTGATCTTTGCGAGAAAGCGTCAAGGGTAAACGTAGGGTAGGTAACGCTGCATTGCCTCTCCCACACCTATGAAACGCCTCGTATGACGAACATTGCACCACACTGTGCACACCACCGAGCGCTTTTCTCTTAGAACCAGCAGATGAGGAGCTTCCAACTTGAGCAGTCCAAGCGAAACACCTAACGCAGACATAACAGACGCAGCAGCAAGACAATCGACGCAGCGGAGGCTCACAAGGGTCCAAACGTTCAAGTCGTTGCACTATCGTGACTTCGCCCTTCTTTGGGTAGGGATGATTCTCTCAAGCGTGGGTACATGGATACAAATCATTGCTCAGTCGCTCCTTGTTCTGCAGCTCACCAATAATTCTGGCTTCGCGCTTGGATTGATCTCATTTGCGCAAGCCGCTCCCTTTCTCGTGTTCTCGTTGGTCGGCGGGAGCTTTGCCGACCGAGTAGACAAGCGACGGCTGCTGATGTACACGCAGAGCCTGCAAATCCTGTTTGCGTTCGCACTTGGCGTGTTGACGCTTACAGGCCTTGTACAGTTCTGGCATATCGTCGTGCTCGCTATATTAGTAGGGGTCACGCTAAGCTTTGATCAGCCCACCCGGTTTGCACTCATCCCTTCACTTGTGCCACGCGAAGACCTCTCCAATGCGATATCGCTGCAGACGATCGTCTTTAATGGCTCAGCTATCGTAGGGCCCGCGTTGGGTGGCGGCCTTGTCATGCTCATCGGCTATGCCGGCAACTTCTTTGTCAATGGCGTAAGCTATGCGGCAGTGCTGGTCGCCCTTCTGCTCATGCGGATTCGTCCTGTGCATAACGGGCGATCTGAATCGTTGCTCCGTGACATACGAAACGGCTTAACCTACATCCTGCACGAGCAGCTATTGGCCAAGCTCCTCATTAACTATGGATCGTTAATGTTCTTCGCATCGCTATACACCATATTCCTCGCGCTCTTCGCGGTAGCTGAGCTTGGCACCACGCCCGCCGGCCTCGGTGTGCTCTACACAGCAACCGGCCTAGGGGCGATTGTTGGTTCACTCGGCCTCGCGTCATTAGGCGATTATAGGCGCAAGGGCCGGCTTCTGATGGCGTCGTCGTTTGGCCTCTCGTTTGCGGTGATCGCATTCTCGTTCGTGCACCTCTACTGGGTTTCATTTGTGCTGTTACTCATAATCGGCATCATGCAAACCGTGGCGTCAGCACTATCCGTCACGCTCCTTCAGCTCAACTCGCCGCGGACGATGATCGGGCTTGTGATGAGCATCAACACGCTCATCGTCATGGGTATTCGACCGTTAGGCGGCTTCCCCTTTGGTGCCTTGACCGCGGTCGTGGGCGTGTCAGCGTCAATGGCCGTTGGCGCCGTGATCTCAGCTGCGTTGAGCGCCTATCTCTTCTTGAATAACGGCAGGCTGCGCACCGCATAACGTTACGCCGCAGCAAGGCTTTAAATGCAACGCGATAAAAGGAGTGTTACAACCTACACGCATCGCCTCGCGCGACGCGCTGACGTGTTCCATGCGCTCGAATCGCACGCTCAAAGAGAGAGGCACGAAGATCATACACGACCTCGTGTTCGTCTGCATCATGCTCGGCGGCATGGTCGTGCTTTGTGCCTTTAAGCC
>JAJRBK010000121.1 GCA_028679495.1 Methanobacteriota archaeon | reverse complement strand
TTCATGTGTATGCCCACTCTGTATCCTACGTCACCTCGAACGAAAATCTTGCCCCCTCGCATGCTATGGCCTAAGATATCTCGTCCATCACCGTGTATGATGATTTTACCTGAACTCATGGTGTTTCCGACGCCGTCTTGGGCGTTACCAAAAACGGTTACCGTTGGACCATCCATGAACATTCCTAAGTCATTTCCAGGGGTGCCATAG
This sequence comes from Methanobacteriota archaeon, assembly GCA_028679495.1. GTDB lineage: Archaea > Halobacteriota > Bog-38 > Methanoflorentales > Methanoflorentaceae > Methanoflorens. The sequence continues at coordinate 4,077 of JAJRBK010000121.1, read as the reverse complement.
ATGTCAATCTTGAGCTTTCCTCTTAAAGCGTCAGCAATGAACCTCTGACCATTTACGTCCTCTAGTGTCAGCTGCGCTGCGCCATTCTTAATTGCCTGCACGACCTCTTCATTGAGTTCCTTGTAGTGCTTGTAGTTCGCGACTATACGCATGTATTACCTATCCGCCAGCGTGTTGGACGCCGAGTATTTCCAGCGTCGTGTGATCCAATCCGTAACCTCGAAGCCGATCACGATTTCCTCTCAGACTTTCGATCGAGTTTATCCCCGCGGCACCAAGGATCTCTTTGAGCTCGATCGACCAAGCTGATAGCAAGTTTGAGACTCGCTGCGCGCCCTCTGCCGGGTCGAGTCGCGATCTTAGTTTCGGATCCTGAGTAGCTATCCCCCATGCGCATTTACCGGTATAGCATTGTTTACAAACGGTGCAGCCGAGAGCGATGAGGGCAGCGGTGCCTATCTTCACGGCATCCGCTCCAAGCGCTATCGCCTTTGCAACGTCGCCACTGTTCCGAATAGAGCCGCTGGCAATTATGCTTGTTTCATTCCGTATGCCTTCTTCTCGTAACCGCTGGTCTACACTGGCAAGTGCAAGTTCAATTGGTATACCAACGTTGTCCCGAATTACTTTAGGAGTTGCACCACTCCCTGCTCGAAAACCGTCGATTACGATCGCGTCTGCGCCCGCCCGACAAACGCCGCTAGAGATTGCAGCAACGTTATGGACTGCAGCGATCTTTACGAAAACAGGTTTTTTGTATCTGGTCGCCTCCTTCAATGAGTTGACAAGCTGTGCGAGGTCCTCGATCGAGTAGATATCGTGATGTGGGGCCGGGCTTATAGCATCCGCCCCTACCGGGATCATTCGTGCCTCTGATATTTCGTCAGTTATTTTGATCCCGGGCAGGTGTCCGCCAATCCCCGGCTTTGCCCCTTGACCGATTTTGATCTCAACTGCCGCTCCGGCTTCGAGATAAGCGGGATGCACGCCAAACCTCCCGCTAGCAACTTGCACAACGATGTGGTCTGCATAAGGGTAGAGATTCTTGTGAAGCCCTCCTTCTCCCGACCCCATAGTAGTGCCACGCATCGATGCAGCTCGGGCTAAAGCCTCGTGTGCTTCTAGACTAATAGCCCCGTAAGACATTTGAGCTATCATTATTGGAATTTCAAGTCTGAGCGCTGGCGAGAGCTCGGTCTTAAGCTTTATGTCGCTGCCTACTCCTTCTAATTCCAGAAATCGCGGCTTTCTCCCAATGTATGTTCGGAGTTCGATTGGTTCTCGCAAAGGGTCGATCGCTGGGTTTGTCACCTGGCATGCATCAAGTAGCAAGTTATCAAAAATGATGCGCTCATGCAATTCATTTCCAGTGCTCGCCAACAGAATGGCACCAGTTCTCGACTGAGTAAACACATCTCTTCGTGCTTTTTCGGTCCAAACGGGATGGCTGCTCATAACCGAAGGCGTTCGATGAAGTGTTATTGCATCTTCAGGGCACATGCTGACGCATCTCTGACACGCGACACACCGATCGTCAAATGCTTTGACCTTATCTCCTCGCCATCCTAGCGCTCCAAAAGAGCAATTCTCAACGCATCTTTTGCACAGCCTACACCGTTGCTTGTCGATGGACACTCTAAATTCAGGAACGGAACTAAACATCTCCATTCACCAATGCTACTGTTGGCTTTCCAGCGCGTGGGGCCCATACGGAGTCTGGATTCTTACATACTGCCTTAATAGCGCTCTCTTCGCTCGCCATAAACGTGAGATCATCTTTTCGAGCGCACACCAGTGGTCGTAGCTTGATTCGATCAGAGAGTCCGACCATAGTCCCTTTTCCCGCCATTCCAGTGAGCCCCGAACCATTTGCAACGACGATGCTGAAAGGACCATTAACCATTGCAGGACCGTATGTAATTCGCAAAGCCTCTATGATCCTCCTCTTTTCAGCTGGCATTCGTTCTATCTGTTCCCAGAACGGAGGAGCTAATACCTCAGACGCAAGTTCAATAGGTAGTTTGTGTCTTCTAACTAAAAGATCCCACAAATAAGCCAAGACTTCAGAATCGGTAAAATAACTACAGTTGTAACCATACGACTCGAGGAACCGTCTGTTAGTCCCGTAACTAGTAATCTCTCCGTTATGTATGATGCTATAATCTAAGATGCTGAATGGATGTGCGCCGCCCCACCAACCTCGTGTGTTTGTGGGATATCTCCCATGAGCTAACCACATGTAAGCCTTATACTTCTCAAGCTTGTACAGCTTCGCTACTTGGTCCGGGTAGCCAATAGCTTTAAAAACGCCCATATTCTTGCCGCTTGAGACGACCAAAGCATCGCGTGTGTTATTAATTCTCATTGCAAGATCAATGATGTAGTCATCCGCGTCAAGTGCATGCTTTTCAGGCACATCCACAAAGAAGCGCCAAGGGAGGTAATCCTGCGAAACGCCCTGGACTTTTCGTGTTGCAATTTCTTCGTCTTTGTAAATGTTGACGTGCTCTTTCAGCATTTCTGCTACTTGGTCTTTCAGATCAATATCCTTCAAAAGGACATGTAAGGCGTAATAATCTTTGTATTCGGGATATAGCCCATAAGCTGCAAATCCACCGCCAAGTCCGTTGCATCGCTCATTCATTAAACTGATGCCCTTAGTAATGCTACTTGCAGAAAAAGGCCTGCCGCGTTCATTCACGATGCCTAATATGCTGCACAAATCTGCCACCACCCCCTCCCTATTTCTCTCATTGATGAAGCCTAAGTAGGAAAACCCATTCCGCTTTAGTAGGTTTTCTGATATAAGTATTTTTAATTCTGATATAAATATTTCTTAATCTTGATATAAATACTTCTAGACGCTTGAGTTATTCGTTAAAAAAGTAGTCGCAGCAAAACTTTTAAGGAAGTGATTCGCTTTAAAAACGGGTAGCAACAACAAACAGCGCTATCGCCTATATATGGCACGTTGTTACAATCGTTGATCCAAGAGATTCATATCCATCAGAGCTGCGATAGAGTGCACTTTCACTGGTATGTCCAATTCATACAGCGAAGCCATCGGATTTGCGCCAGCGTAAATGTTGATCCCGATCACGTCACCTGCGCTGCAGCTCCCAAGGGCTTCTATTTGAGGCGCGGATTCAATCCACCCTACAATGCCAGCACGTTTAGCGTCGCGCAGTACTTCTATCGCTTTTTCAGCTGCGATACTCGGCACGGTTCTCACATTTGCAAGCACGATTCCATCTCCCTGCTGTGCTGCTGACAAAATAGTAGTCATTCGTCTCGCTGTAAACACTTGGATAGGATCAAGTGACGTTCCTTGATATGCAATGAGATCAGTATACGCAGTAGGCAGCTTATTCTCGATTCTAAGCAACCCGCCATATTTGATGCTGGAGGGGATGCCATGCTTGATTAGAATGCCGTCGATCGTCACGCTGCACATACTGACAATTCCAAAAGAGCCATACGGAACAGACACGACACCGACTTTATCCCCTTCTTCAACGATTCTGATGTACGGGCTGACCGTGTAGCCGCTGTCGATCGTCTCAGCCACCGTTTTGAGTGCTCGATCAAAATAGTTCTTATCAATAGTCGCGACGTTGACGATGACGTCACCAGTTCTCTGCTTCAAATCAAAGCTCGATTGGTAAATTAGGTCCTCTATCTTCGTTATTACAAATCCAACGCGATCCCCTACGATTGCTTCGTCTAATTCGTTGAGGCCTTTCTCAGTTATTACTCGACCAGCGTTACCTATCTTCGCGGTGAATCCTTTGTAGTCGAGCAGGACCAAGTAGTGTCGCACCGCCCGCTCCCCGATAGGATAACCACGTTTATTTAAGCTGACGGCTATTGTTCGTGCTCCGATTGCTTCATCGTTCTCATCGAGAATGCGTAATATTTCTATAAGTTTCCGCTGTGTTTCAATGCTCGTCATGTGTGTTATGTGACGCTGCCGGCCTTTTTGACTTTAAAGCACTGTAGGGCGCTAATCTAATGAGCGCCACTTTACTTGTAGTTTTCCGAGTAACATTCAATACGAATAAACTCTTTTCATCATAC
>JAJRBK010000014.1 GCA_028679495.1 Methanobacteriota archaeon | reverse complement strand
GTCTCGATCGACGAAATCCTATCCTAATAGTCGCTAGCCGAACAGCGAGACGAACGCGGAGCCGATCAACCAGACGTTAAGGCCGAGAATCGCCGCGCTGCACGCGATAGCTGCCACCGTCGTCGACCGCCTATTCACCAACACCCCCATAACATCGCGACGACGGGTGAACATCACGAGCGTGATCACCGGCAGCGGGAGCACGAAGCTGAGCACCACCTGGGTGACGATGAGTGTCTCGGTAGGGTTGAAGGCCAAAACGACCACGACAATAGCAGGAACCATCGTTACCAACCGCCGCAGCCAGATCGGGATAGTAAAGCCGACGAAGCCCTGCATAATCACCTGGCCGGCGAGCGTTCCGACCGTCGCACTAGAGAGCCCCGCAGCTAAGAGCGACAGGGCAAAGACGAAGCTGGCTGCCGCGCCAAGGAGGGGGGTGAGGGTCAGGTACGCCGTCTCAAGGTCAGCGATATTGCTGTATCCTTGCGCGTGAAAGGTAGCGGCAGCCATGTAGAGCATCGCCATATTGACGAGTCCGGCCAGGCCCATCGCGATCACGACGTCCGGGATGCTCCAGCGAAAGATGCGCCGCGCTTCCGTTTGGCTGCGCGGAACGATGCGGCCTTGGGTGAGCGAGGAGTGCAGGTAGATGACGTGCGGCATGACCGTTGCGCCGATGATTCCCACGGCGAGGAACAAACTCTCTGTGCCGCCTATCCAGGGCACGACCGTGTGGTACGCGACCTGTCCCCAGTCGGGACGCGAAAACACCGTTTCAATCACGTAGCACGCCGCAATGACGGCCACCAGTGCGGTGATGACGGCTTCAAGGAGACGGAAGCCATAGTGCTCGAGCGCCAGAATGAGATAGGTCATCACGCCGGTGATGAGGGCGGCGTACAACAAGGGGATTCCGAACAAGAGGTTCAAAGCGATACTGGCGCCTAAAAACTCGGCGATATCGGTTGCCATCGCTCCGATTTCGGAGGTGATCCACATTCCGTACGTAACCCGTTTGCTGAAATGGAGACGGCACATCTCCGCCAGGTTGTTGCCCGTCGCCAGACCAAGCTTGGCGGACAAGGTTTGCAGCAGCATCGCCATCAAGCTCGATAGCGCGACGACCCACAGCAGATTGTAGCCGAAAGCGCTCCCGCTCTGAATGTTGGTCGCGTAGTTGCCCGGATCGACGTAGGCGACGCTTGCGATAAAAGCAGGGCCGAGAAAGGGCAGCAACGCTCGCAGTCCTTTCCTGCGGCCTTCAAGCACCTCACGGGCGGCAGCGCGTGTTCGTGCTCCTTCGGACGTGTCCGGAGGCGCCTCGTCTTCTTTGGCAGCTTTCGAGGATGGGAGCGCACTCACACTGAACGTACAATGCACTGTGTACTTATAAACAGGAGAGCGCCCTTACCACGTCTCCGGAGACTGCTGATCGAATGCGTATTAATTGAGCCTCTGCTTGCGCCCCTCGTGCTTCACCCTTATTGCCGATCAGCACACGAATCTTCACACGCTAGCCGCACAGCGCGCCAGTACTTCATATACACGTCATACACGTGCTCCGGCAGTGGGTGCTTTATACTGAGCCCAGACTGATTTGGAAGCTGCTGTCGGCGCCCGTGTTAGGTCTACACACGTGACTAGTGCCCGACATCTGCTGATTCGGGCGAAAAATACTTTGTTACGAACACTTGTTGCAAAGTGTAATGAAACGAATTCGCGCGGAGATCGAGATCAATGCGTCGGCTGAGCGAGTTTGGCACATATTGACCGACTTCGAAGCTTTCCCACAATGGAACCCATTTATCCGTCAAATCAGCGGAGAGCTGAAGGTGGGCGGTAAGCTAGACGTGTTTCTGCAGCCTTCGGGCCAACGCGGCATGCGCTTTCATCCTGTGGTGCTCGCGGCGGAGCCGTGTCGAGAGCTGCGCTGGCTCGGTCGGGCGTGGGGCATACCAAAGTTGTTCGACGGCGAACACAGCTTCACAATAGAACGACGTGACGCGAATCGTGTCCGATTTGTCCAGCAAGAAGTGTTCAGTGGCATTCTCGTTTCACTACTGCGCAGCACGCTGGGTGCGGCTGAGCGTGGTTTTGGAGAGATGAATGAGGCGCTAAAAACGCTAGCTGAGAGTTCCCCATAACCGCACTGCTCTTATGAGCATAGTAGTTACCATTAAGTGCGTATCCGCCCAGTTCTGCCGATGCGCGCCTTAGATGTGCTCAGGCAGCGGGTTTGTAGTGAGACCAGTAAGCGCCTTGCCCCCAACCATTGTTGCACGTGACTTGTAACCAATCATCAAGTTAGCTAGTAGTGGATAAAGGAGAGTTCAAAAGGAAAAAAAGAAAAGGAAGCATTGCGGCATGAAACGACATAGGGGTTTGTTCGGATGAACTTGGCAGAGTATTCTAGTTGTGATGGTGTAGCCCTGGCTGAGTTAGTTAGAAAAGGAGAAATCTCTCCAAAAGAGCTGGCGCACCTTTTTGCGGAAGCAGTGGAAAAGGTTAATCCTAGAATCAATGCTGTTATAGAAGTCTATTTTGACCGTATCGAAGGGCTGGACGATCACGCATCCTCTGCTGGTCCATTCGCCGGGGTGCCGTTTTTGATGAAGGACATTGGGGCTGGAGAAAGCGGACGGCATCAAGAGATGGGATCGAGGCTCATGAAGGGACATGTCGCAGACACGGACTCATTCTTGACAACATTTTTTAAGAAAGCGGGTTTGACTTTGCTGGGCCGAACAACAACGTCGGAATTCGCTCTCGGAATCTCAACAGAATCGGCGTTGACCGGCGCGACGCGCAATCCTTGGAATCTTGAGATCACGGCTGGCGGTTCCAGCGGTGGGGCTGCGGTGAGTGTCGCTGCCGGTATCGTGCCGATGGCGCACGGGAGTGATAATGGAGGCTCGATCCGCATTCCAGCGAGTGCGTGCGGCCTCGTCGGACTCAAGCCCTCGCGTGGCCGTGTAACTCTTGGTCCCGATATCGGGGAGATATGGCCTGGAATGCTACAAGAATTCGTATTAAGTCGAACTGTCCGAGACACCGCTTTGATGCTCGACATGGTATCGAAACCTGTGCTTGGTGATCCGTTTACCATTATTCAGCCCGCTCGACCCTATGTTCAAGAGGTGAACGCCCCGCTAGAGAGGCTGCGGATCGCGTGGACTACGGATTCTTGGCAACCTGGGAGCTCTGTGGATTGGGAAGTAGTCCGCTGTGTAGAACAAGTAGTCTCTGAATGTGAAAGGGCAGGTCATGAACTTGTTGAGGCTAGCCCTGCTTTTGACTATGAGGAGTACCTGCACGCCCTATGCGTAGCTTGGGCCTTCGGGATGTATGTAGGGTTTGACGTTTTCGCAGCTGCGAAGGGGCGAACAATCAGTGAAGAAAATCTGGCACAACTGTTGTTGTCATTTTATAAATACTCCAAAGGTCTTACGGCAGCTGATATGTTTATGGCTGAGTTTGCCTTGAACAAATTCCGAAGGACTTTTGGGAAATTCTTCGAACAATATGATGTCTTGCTCACACCCACATTAATCAAATTACCAGAGCCGCTTGGCACGTACGCGAAGATGCAGACAGACCTTGACTATCTCGATTATATGCGAGTCTCCGATGAAACCCGAGTGCACACCACGGCTGCTAATGCGACCGGACAACCGGCTATTACATTGCCTCTTGGACACAGCCGATCAGGTTTGCCAATAGGGGTACAGCTTATGGCGAGGTTTGGAGAAGAAGGTACACTCATTCGTCTGGCAAGTTCACTTGAACAACAAATGCCTTGGTGTGATCGGATTCCGCCTGTCCATGCAAGCCGATAGGCAGTTTTTAGGATGAAGTTACTAAGAATGTGAGCAATCTTGCTTAGATCCTTGCTACTAGGTGAGCGGCAGCGGGTGCTTGTAGTGCGTCCAGTCAACATTTGCCTCCACGTCCTTGCGGCACGTGCCTTGTAGCTGGTGGTGGACAAAAAGAGAAAGAAGCAGAAGCACCTCACCTCACGATGAGTGTGCCTACGACTACTGGAGGTCAGTTAGCAGCCCCTGCCTCTGCGGTTTATCGCATCCGAGCTGCCTGCCATCGCCAGCGCTCTCCGTGTGGAATAACGTACCCCAACGCGGGGAAGGGAAAGTGAAACGCGTGCACGAGCGATTTTTCATGTGCAGCCATCGAAAGGAGCCGATAACGCGTGCTGACAGTCCGCTCAGGATTCAGATCAACGGAGGCATACCACTCTGGTACCTCTACGTGGAGCGGATGGAGCACGGTATCTGCAAGGCATAATAACCGGCTGTTGTTTGAGGACACGGATAACGCGATATGGCCTGGCGTGTGGCCTGAAGCAGCGAGTGCCCGGATACCCGGCACGACCTCGTGCTCACCGTCAACGAGTGTGACCTGCTTCCGAATCGCTCCGAGCTTTTCTTGTGCGATGGTGACAAGCATCTGCTTGACGAACTCCTCAGCATGCAACGCCCCTAAGTCAGGAGCTGACGTCCAAAACTTCCACTCGTCTCTGTGGATGAAAAAGCGCGCACAAGGAAACAGCGATGCTCCGTCAGCGCCGACGCCTCCACTGAGATGGTCGGGGTGTGCGTGGGTGATGATAACGGAGTCGACCTCCGTCGGCGTGATGCCTGCGGTAGCAAGAGTGTGCGTCAGGTGCCCTGTATCGGGGCCGAGGCTTCCGCCCCCGGTATCGATAAGCACGTGGTGAGCGCCGGTGTCGATGGCAATACACGTGTAGGGGCTTATCCACTCGGTCCACAGCTCGAGTTGGATGTGATGCTCACGAAGCTTCGCTCGTACCTCCTCGACAGGGGCGTGAGTAAAAAGCAGTGAGGCAGAGCTTGGATACGTGAACGAACCGTCGCTGAGTGTTGCACATTTGAAGCTGCCGACGTTGAATTTATACACTCCGTGACCCATAAAGACCTCCTTTCCGACGGCCAACTGCAGAGTCTGAGGCGTTAACTCAGAAAAAGTGACCATCTCCTTTAGAAACTAATGACTATACGTTCACTCCTAATAAAAGTTGCTGTGACGCTCGTTTGTTACACAGAGCACGAGAAGCAGTTTAATTGATAAAAGAGAGCAATATTGATACTTTTAGCTAGTTAATCGTGCTCCTATCATAGAGTGTATGCCAAAGAGGATTCTTTTCGGTAGTTGCCGACTCAGGAAAGAAGTGGACAAGAGGAGAATCTTGTTGTAGCTGCATGTTTTCATGCAGAGCAATCATTATAATCAATAGAGCGAACTGTAGGAAAACAGCAGCCACATGACGATCGTTGTAAGCGCCACGCCAGCTACTATTC
>JAJRBK010000120.1 GCA_028679495.1 Methanobacteriota archaeon | reverse complement strand
TGGGATGGCAGACGATCCTCTGCCAGTGCTTGGGGGAAAGACTCCGCTTGAGTATGCACATACGCCGAATATGGACCTGCTCGCACACGACGGCGCAGTCGGACAGTTTTATGCGGTTGAGCCTGGGATTAAGGTTGACAGCGATGCGGCACATTTGGCAATGCTTGGCCAACAGGTCGACGTCGCGAGTTCTAACCGCGGGGCCTACGAAGCGCTTGGCGCCGGCTTCACCTTAGGACCTCACGACCTAGGCTTCCGTGTCAACTTCGCCACCATTAACGACGGGTTCACCCTGATCGATGGAAGAGCCGGCCGCATCAAGGGTGAAGCAAAACAGCTCGAGAGAGCAGTAAACGAGAAAGTCAAGCTCAGCAACGCTGCTTTTGAGTTCAGACAGACGCTTGGCTTCAAGGGTGCGCTCGTGCTGAAAAACAACGCTTTCACTGTTGATCTCCGCCTGCCAACGCAATATGGCGTAGGAACAAAGATTTGGGCACATCCCCTAATCGAGACCCCTCACGCGATTCGCACCGCAGAAACCATCAATGAGTTTATGCTTAAATCGTACGACGTGTTAAAATCTCACCCCCTCAATTTGAGGAGGATACAAAACGGAGACCCTCCGGCCAACGTAGTGATGCCGTGGGCTGTGGGGAAGATTGCGCGTTTAAACCCTATCATGGACAAGTACGGCAAAAGTCTATGCGTGGCCGCTGTGCCCGTAATAAAGGGGGTATGCAAGTATTCTGGCATGGACATCATTGATGTGCCACGCACTACCGGTGAATACGATACCGATACGCTCGCAAAAGGCAGCGCCGCGCTTGAACACCTCGAGGCGTACGACGTCATCTTGATACACGTTGAGGGAACCGACGAAGCCAGTCACGACGGCAACGTTGAGCAAAAACTCGTTGCTATAGAGAAGATTGATGCGATGATCGGGTATTTGCTCGAGCGCACTGATGCTAACCAAACGAGGTTTGCACTGCTCTCTGATCACGGAAGCTCCTGTTTAACGCACGATCACATGAAAAGTAGCGTCCCTCTAGCCATCTATGGTTGGAACGTACAGGCGGACGGCGTCCCGTTTTACGACGAACGATCGGCTCCACGCGGCAGGCTTGATACGCTTTTCGGCAAGGATCTTCTGCCGGTTCTCACGAGGGCCCGTATATAAGCACTAACGCACCACACTGACTATGAGTTTCAGCCTGCGAGAGGATTATAAACGTTTGATGCCTTGCGAACACGGCGGAAGGATTGCAGAGCTCGCCGGCGAGACTCAGACAGGGCTTGATTTTAGTGCAAGCTTGAATCCGTTTCTTCACCCTCGTGTACGCTCTATCATCAATAGATCGGCACATACGGTCTACAATTATCCTGATAACACGTACGCACGATTTCGTCACGCAGTCGCGACCTACCTTGGAGTTCCTTCTACGAACGTCGTGCCTGGCAATGGCTCTGTCGAGCTGATCAGACTTTTTGCTACAAGCGTTCTTGAAAAAGGCGATACGGTCCTCTTGCCAGCTCCAACCTTTAATGAATACGAGTTTGCATGTCGTTTAGCCGGCGCGGATATCATCGCTGTTCCAGCGTGGGAAAGACACGGCCTTCAGAACGCGATTGTACAAACGGTTGCCACACAAGACGTAAAAATGGTGTTCTTGTGTAACCCGAATAACCCGACCGGCACGCTCATGAAACGGGAAGCGGTGCTTGACATAGCGAAGGTCTGTTCTGAGCACAACACGTTTTTATTCGTCGATGAGGTATTCATTGAGCTATCGGATCCCAAACAAAGCATTGCAGGGGTCAGTTGTGACCCTGTCTTTGTTCTTAGGTCACTTACAAAATCATTCGCTGTTCCTGGGCTCCGTGTCGGCTACGGAGTCACTGGACCAGCGTGTGCTGCGGCGTTAGAGTGTATTAGGCCTCCTTGGAACCTCAACAGTATCGCTGCTGAAGCAGCCACCCGCTTGCTGGAGGGCTGCGAGGCATATCTCAGCTCGTCACGCGCAAAAATAGCTGTGGAGAGGGACAGGCTCATAGCTGAGCTTGCAGCAATGCCTGGGCTTCAGCCCCTTGACAGCGACGCAAACTTCCTGATGGTTAATATAGCGAGGACTGCAATCTCCTCAACTGAGTTTGCGCGACGGATGCTGCGGCACGGCCTATTAGTGAGGGATTGTAGCACGTTTTGGCTCACCGATTCAAATTACATAAGGATCGCGGTGCGAACGAGGACAGAAAACGATCGCCTGCTCGATGCCTTACGATGCGTACTTGATACAAAGCCGTGAGTTCTTGTAGAGTCGCCTGTTCAGGGGGCGGGCGCGTGCATCGTCCTTGTGAAAGTTTCATATCCCGGCAGGTCTGTAATAGTAGGAGGAGCCACAAAAATGAAAGATGTAGTACTATTAACGCACAAAGGCTGCCCCATATGCCCTGTCGTGCGAAGCTTCTGGGAAGACCTCCAGAAGGACTGTGATTTTAGTTATAAGCACGTTGAGGTGTACTCACCCGAAGGTCTCCAATTGCTCCGAAAGTACGGGATACGAAGCGTCCCTACGACTCTTATTGATCAAAAGGTTGAATTTATCGGGGTACCAGACCGAGAGAAGGCGTTAGCAAAGATCAACTGCACAAACCACAAATAGCGTTTTTGGTCGCCCTTGCTTGAAAGGACCAGCCCTGCGTGTTTTGTGCTCTGATGCAGAACGCTCGCCTGTTTTGCGTGTCGATCGCGTCAACGGATTCCACCCCTCTCGTAAGATGGATCGAGTGCTGGTCTTAGCTAAAACGAGCAGCGACCTCGTAGATAAACGCTTCAAGCTGAATCCTCTCATTCAGAGAATCCTTAAGGAGATAATCCGCCCTGCCTAGGATCACTAAGAGCGAGGCACGCCGCTCATCGTCTAACGCGATCCGCCGCGCATCAGCGCGTGCTTGAGCTAGGATCTCAGTCCCATTTAATCCGATGTCCAGCAGAAGTCGGTCAAGCAACTCCTTTGCCTGAGTCGGCTTATTGGCTAAAGCGCACTCAAGCAACTCGAGGACCTCTTTCGGATGCGTAAACTCTGATATGTATTGCAGCGTCGCAGCGTCGTTGGTATCCTCGTGCTCGAGTATCAGTTGAAGCACGGTCAACGCTTTTTGAAGGTTATAATCACACAGCTGTATAACGGACAGTGCAAGATCAGGCGACAACGTGTAGCCTTCGCGTGTAGCAAGACGCTCAAGATAGGTAAGCAGAGTGCTGCTGGGAAGCTGCTTAAAACGCAGCGACAGACAGCGTGATCTAATCGGTGTAATTATTAGAGAGGGACGCGCGGTCGCTAAGATAAACTTGCAGGTGCGATTATACCGCTCAATAAGCCGTCGGAGTGCTTGCTGAGCATCTTGAGTAAGCGCCTCGGCTTCGTTGACAAAAATGATACGGTAGGGGGCATCAAGTGGTGCGACGCCTGCGATGCGATTAATAATGAGCTTAAAGTTGTCAATAATGCTTTTTCGTTCGTTATAAAAGCGTGCCAAGCTGCGTGAAGTCTCGAGGTACTTCCGTCCTTGTGTAAACACGTTCGAGGCGTTGATCTCCGTGAAATTGCCCTCCCAAGCATCTCCAAAAAGCCCGCTGGCAACGACTTCAGCGGTCGAACTCTTACCGGAACCTGCAGGACCGCTGAATAACAAATTAGGCACGTTCTTACTCGCCACAATTCTGCGCAGCTGTGTCTTGACTACGTCTTGGTCGAGCACCTCATCAAACGATGTAGGCCGGTACTTTTGTACCCACAAAGGGGCATTGTCTGTGGCTTCGTAGGTGATGTGGATACCTCCTTGTTAGGCGTGAAGTGAAGGCAAAGCACTGCTTGCATACTATCTGAGGTTCAGTGGTCGTTGACGTGAAGCGTGTATCGCTCGCTCCGCGTTTTTGTGTAGCTGTGACGAGCTACGCGTCGTGATATCTCTCGTGTTATGAACGGTCCAGTCGTGCTCCGTACTTTACGTACACCTACTATGAAGGTATCGGATGCACACCATAGTCTGAGCACAGACGCGTGCTCGCAGGTTGCTGCTGAAGAGACAGCAAGCGTCATTGGTCACCATGCTGGTGCTTTCTTCGCGGTGCATCGAAGCGACTGAGGTTTTTGTGAAATCTACTTCTAGGAGAATCTATTACATGATGACCGTGAAGCAAGAGGCGTGGTTTCAATGCCAAGAGGAGATCATTTCGCTCATCGAACAAGTTGATGCGTCTTTCAATGAAACTGCACGCGAGCGGCTGCTACTCATACTTCATGGACAGGGAGGCTATGATCGAGATTCAGTGGATCGAGCGTGTAAAAAAATGCATCCCAAGCTGTTGCTAAAGCTGGACTCGTTAGAGCGATCGACGTATTGTGGGCCGCAAGATGCACCTCACTGTTAACACGCAGCTGCCTTGCACTCGCTAGCTAACGTCTGTGAAAGCACAGTTAGTGCACTGTGGTTAGTCATCAGGCTTAAAAGAGTGCGCGGGCAACGAGCTTCTGAGCTTCCAAAGAACAAGGCCCTGCCACAGGATCGTTTACCCGTCTATGCACCATCGAACTGCTTTCAGACTCTACCGATTTCTCATACGGGAGGTGATGTGTTCTCGGTGGTACACAAGATAACCAATCACTGCAACTAATCCCGCTACCACCACAATATCGAGATATCTAAAGAGCTGCTCGACATCCGACCAATGAGGGCCCAAGAAAAAACCAACGTACGCAAGCCCTAAGCACCACGGAAACGATCCAAGCGTCGTGTAGATAACGAACTTTTTGACGTCCATTCGCGCTATGCCCGCAGGAAGCGAGATGAACGTACGGATGATCGGTAGCACTCTGCTAACAAACACCGTAATGTCGCCGTGTCTTTCGAACCACGTGTGGGCACGATCGAGTTCACT
>JAJRBK010000119.1 GCA_028679495.1 Methanobacteriota archaeon | reverse complement strand
CCTCGAAGAACAGAGAGAGCCCCCCTCCGAAGCGCATTTGGGAGAACCCTTGCTGAAGATGTGACTTCTCAAGTGGATGTTCCCTCGTTCGACAGGGCAGCGATGGACGGATATGCTGTCAAAGCGCGCGACACTTACACCGCACGGGAGGATTTGCCAACGGAGCTCCGCCTTACAGGCTCAGTTCAAGCTGGCGTGCTACCTCAGTACGAGGTACGCCCCGGCGAAGCCGTCGAAGTAGCCACTGGTGCGGTGCTGCCTAAGGGCGCTAATGCGGAGGTGATGGTGGAATACGTCGACATAGTCTCCGATAATGTTGTAGTCAGAAAGCCAGTTACCGTTCACGAAAACGTAATATCAGCGGGGTCTGACGTTATGGTGGGTGAGCTTGTTCTCCGCAAAGGGACCGTATTAACAGAGCGGGAGATTGGCGCCCTCGCCACGATCGGTCAAGCTGAGGTGGCGGTGTTCGAGCAGCCTCGCGTGGCAGTTCTTGCGACCGGTGATGAGATCGTTCCTCCCGGGTCGTCGCTCCCTGCAGGCAAGATTTACGACGTGAACACTTATTCAATCGGAGCAGCTGTGCGGTCTAGCGGCGGTCAGCCGATTTACTTTGGTATAGTCGAAGACGATCTCACGAGAATAGAACACGTCATTGACCAAGCACTCCAAACGTGTGACATGGTCATCTCTTCAGGGAGCACATCAGCGGGACGCGGCGATGTGGTCTACCGCATCGCTGAACGAGGCAACCTGCTTGCACACGGAGTGAATATCAAACCCGGCAAGCCACTCATTATCGCTGAGCTCGACGGGAAACCATTCTTTGGCCTACCGGGCTATCCGGTATCTGCCTTAATGACGTATTACGTTTTTATAGACCCATTCATTAGGGGGACGTCAAAGCCATCACGCAAGGCATTCGCGAGACTTGGCTTAGAAATTCACTCAGTATCACGTTATGAACTTGTTCCTGTGAACCTTGTAAGAGGGCAGGCATATCCAGTGGGCGCAAGCTCAGATGCGATCACGACGCTCCTAGCTGATGGATTTCTAGAGATCCCGGAGCGCGTCGACATACTAGAAGAAGGGGAAGAGGTTGAGATCACGCTCTTCGGCGAGTTTGAGGTCACCGATCTGATGTTCATTGGCAGCCATGATGTAGGCGTGGACCTTCTCTTGAAGATTATAGCAGATGTTGCTCCTAACGCAAAAACGGTCAACGTGGGCTCTCAGGGGGGGCTTGTTGCCGTGCGCAAGGGAATTACAGACATCGCTGGTATTCATCTCCTGAGTGAATCCGGCGAATATAACACGCCTTTTATCAAAGAATATGGACTACACAAGGTGGCGCTTGTAAAGGGGTACCTGCGAGAGCAGGGTATAATAACGCGTAAGGGTGAAGCGATCTCGCTGGATGAACTGCCAAATAAGAGCTTTATCAACAGGAATAAAGGCTCAGGAACGCGCGTACTAACGGATATGCTGCTGGAAACGGTAGCAGCAAAACGGAAAACCAGCTTTGCTGATCTAACGAAATCAATACAGGGATACGACTCAGAAGCTCGAACGCACAGCGCGGTGGCTTCAGCGGTCAAGTTTGGCAAAGCAGATGTGGGCATAGGTATAAAACCAGTAGCCGTTATGAACGGGTTAGAATTCACCCCTGTTGCGAACGAAGAATACGATTTTGTCATACCGCAACAGCGCCTCGATGAGCCGCCTGTACAACAGTTCATAGAAGCGCTACGATCAGATGAATTTGCCAAAGCGCTGCCGCCTGGTATACGCATCTTCGAAAGAACGGGGGAGATCCTCCTCATTGAGTAGGTGCACAATAGCCCGTGCTGCTCTCTTTGAGCCGCGCGCAGTGATCAGACCTAAGTATTAACCACCATCGTAGCTTACGACAATTTGTCTGAACTCGCTTTTTTCGTGCTTTATGTGCAACGAACGCAGTGCCTGCACATTTCACGCTAGATAAGTCTTCGCAACGCCGAGCTTACATTTTGAAAAGAGCCTGTATAGCTAGGTGATAGAGGCACCTTGCTCAACAGTGTAATCGCGAGCATCTCTCGTCTTTGATCGGTGATTGTCTCAAAACGAATATAAATGGTAGCACGATAAAAGGATCGGGAGCAGCATGGAAGAAGTTCTCGCCTTAACTCCGATAATCTTGCCCTTGATTGGCGTGCTTTTAGTGCTTTTCGTGGGTAGGTACTCGGAGAGGGGTAGGGGTGCCGTCTCAGTTGTGTTCACGGTGATCCTATTTGCGGGAAGCGCCGCATATACAGCAAGTTTGCAAGGCGACAGCGTTTCACCTCTCGCTTTTGGCCCTATCGTTCTCGATGCTCCCGGCATGGTCATCGTTTCGCTTGTCTTCTTCATCGGTGCGCTTGTCTTGCTCTATTCGCTGAGCTACAAGAGCGATGAGTTTAACACCCTCTATTTTGTCGCGTACTTTCTCTTCATGAGCACGATGAATGGGCTTGCCACGTCGTACAATATTGTCGTCATGTTCGTGTTTCTCGAGGCGGCCACTGTTATTAGCGCATTTCTCGTGCTGTACAGCAGGACAACGCGTGCCGTGAGGGCTGCTACGATATACCTCGCGATCAGCATATTTGAAGTGATACTGATCATCGTTGCTGTTTTTGCGCTGTACAGTCAGACTGGGACGGTCGATCTACTCACCATACAGCCCGACCGGATAAGCGATAGCTACCGGATGCCGCTCACCCTGCTCCTGCTATTCGGCTTCGGTACAAAAGCAGGGCTCCTCCCCCTGAGCTTCTTCTGGCTTCCGCCAGCTCACGCGGAGGCACCCTCCTCGATCAGCGCCACCATGTCGGGGATAATGATCAAGGCCGGCGTACTGGCGACGGCAAAGGCAATCTTCGCGCTTTACCCAGTGCTCGACGTTCACACGATAGCACTTGTAGTTGGAGGGTTCGGTGCAGCAAACATGCTCGTGGGTGTAATTGCAGCAGCTTTGTCGTACGACATTAAACGCCTGCTGGCATTTCACAGCATCAGTCAAATGGGATACATCTTCCTCGGCATTGGAATCGCCACCTCTTTGAGCACGTACGGCGCATTGTTTCACATCCTCAATCACATGCTATTCAAGGGATGTCTTTTCCTTATCACTGGAGTCGTTCTCCTCCAAGTCGGCACGCGCAGCATCCGTGATATGGGAGGATTGCTCAAGCATATGCCTATGACTGCCGTGTGCTTTCTCATTAGCTCCCTCGCCATGTCAGGCGTTCCAGGCCTTAATGGAGCTGTCAGCAAGGGTATCATCCACGAAGCGACGATAGAGGCGGGTTTTCCTTTCTTTGCGACGATTGCAGATATAACGAGCGTGCTCACCTTTTATTCCCTTGTCATCCACGCGTTTTACCGGATGTTCCTCCGAAAGCGAAAGGAAGAACTCACGGACGCCACAGATCCACCACCCAACATGATGATTCCTTTGATCATCCTCGCTGGGCTTTGCGTCGTGCTCGGGCTCTTCCCTGGCCTCGTATCAAGCACGCTAGAATTTGCCGGGCAGACGTTATCTCAGATGGCAATGCGGTAAGCTCAGTCGCACGATGGAAAGAACAAAAGAAACGGCTGTCAGCTGATTCTTGGGCGGACCTCTTCTTTACTTGCGCCCTGAACACAAAACAGGATCCCAAAGGCTCCCGTACTGCGCAGCCTACTTCCAATACATGTCTTGCGTAAGCAACTTTTTTATCGGTAGAGGTTCTCTATGAGTAGTGCCCGGGGGGTAGTAGGGTAGCCTGGTCCATCCTCGAGCGTTTGGGACGCTTGGACGGCAGTTCGAATCTGCCCTACCCCATAAGTTTATCGAAGTGTACAGACGTGCTTCTATTAGGCATTCAAGGACTCGTAGCCTAGTCAGGATAGGGCACCGGCCTCCTAAGCCGGCGGTCGAGGGTTCAAATCCCTCCGGGTCCGCTTGCTATAATTAGCGAGCAGCCTTCCTCTCACACGCTTGCTACGCGACGTGTCATTGTGCTCACTCTGCCAAATTCGTTTGTCTGATAGCGAGCATATGCACCCGCGAGGCAGTCACGACCACTTGAATAGAATTCCTAGCTCGTGAGGCGCATACCCAACATCATGCCTGATCTTCTATTGCATCTAATTGTTCCTCTCGTAGCACTCTTGCTTTTCTATGACAGGCGCTGCCGGACGTATATTCTGCTGCTCAGTCCGTTAGCCATCTTGCCCGATATCGATCATCTTGGATCAGGAGACTTTGCTCGCATGTGGCTGCACAATATTTTTGTTTTGTTGCCGCCTCTCTTTGTAGGAGCCTATGCCTATAAGACAGGACAGAAAAAAGCGTACAGTATCGCACTTATTGCCGTTCTCTATCTTGGTAGTCACATGCTCCTTGACATGTTTCAAGGCGGGATATCGCTCTTTTACCCGGTAATAGGCTATAACTATGCGGTCGCGTGTGAGCTCTTAATGCGGAACCAAGATATTACGCCGAATATAGCATTCACTGCAAGCATGCCAAGTAGGAATCCTGGCCTTAAGCAGGACGTCATTTCGTCTGTCACGGTCGCAATCGCAGTGGTTTTTGTGTTTATCGCCGCGTTACGAGAGTTGCTCGCAAGAAGATCTTGATCCGACCCACAGGCTTGCCCTTCTGCCTGATGTCCTCGTATCTAGATGTTGAGCTCGAAGGCTGCCACAGGAAAGACAAGCTTATGATCGGTAAGGATGTCTGGATCAATTTCACCGAACGTGCCTATAGCTTGTCCTTTCGCAAGAATCGTGGCTCGTCTGCCTTCGATAAAGGTCGGGTGAGTTGACTCAACGACCTCAAAATCGATGGTGAATTCTCTCAAGAGTGCACTCACCACCCTTTTGATCTCTGTAAAATTGGCTTCAGTCGATGCTATGACGCCCGAGCAGAGCAAGCGTTCTTCGACGTTTGACATATCGAGAAGACGGGTCACATCACCAACCTCGTACACCATTTGAGGATAATCACGGTGTTGGTTAAGTGCTAATGTGCCTATGAGACCAGGAAGCAGGCTCGTTCTCAAGCTCACGTGCTCCTCAAGGATCGGGTTTTCAATGATCACCGCTTCGTCTGATTCATTAGCTAACATAAGCGTAATGACTTCAATGAAGCCCAACCCTTGCAATACATCTCTCGCTAACGTTGCACGGTGCTCTTGCTCAAGTCGCTTACCTATCGTTCCCAGCTTGGGATATGACGACGGAATTCTATCATACCCAAAGCCGATTGCAACGTCCTCAATGATGTCGACGGGGTGCATGATGTCAGTTCGATAGCAGGGGACGGTGACGCTGAAAAGGTCATCTTTCGCCTGCGCATCCATACGCACTTTAGCAAATGAGGCAAGAATCGTTTCTTCATCGAGGTCTGTTCCTATACGCTGTTCTATGTCTTTCCTGCTGATAACGTGCGTAGCGCCAGCAACGTTTGGCGTTTTGAGCACTTCGTTAGCGTCGTGGTATACCACATCCACCGTTTCGATACTCGCTCCTCTGTCCGCTAGTGCCGTCACCAGTATATGAAGGCAATCTTGGATCGCTTTCATCTCACGTCCGGTCACGTCTATAAAGAGATTCGTTGTCGTGTCGGTGACCCGTGTCAACTCACCATTGATAATTGGAGGAAACGAGAGGACTCTGTCTTCGCTATCCAGGATGAGTGGGTGATGACTGCCGACAAGATGCGCATATTCCTTACCTTTTGGATGGACGCGCAGGATCTCAGCGGGCGTCAGGAGGTCTGTAAGTTCAAGCGGGACAAAAGGTGTTTCACCGACGGTGTATCGAAACGGCGGTCTTACTCGGGAAAAATCATGGATGCCAATTGACGCTTTCCTCCGGTCCCGTCCGATGCCCCAGTGAAGATCCTCTTGCAGCTCAATCAGTGACTTTATCGTTCGGTCGTTCATTGAAACGCCGCGGATTACGGCACAAACAACGTACGGACGGACGACATTCACTGAAGGATCAACAGTAAGCGTGATGCCCGAAGGAGTGGTAAGGTAATGAGGTAATCCCGTCTCAACCTCGAGGATACCTCTGACAGCACGCGCAGCCCCTTCAACGCTAAATAAATCAGGCCTATTTGGAAAGAACTCGACCTCTATCTCCTCATTTACACATTCGACGTCGGCCCCAAGCAATGGAAGCACTTCAACGATCGTGTTCGTGTCCCTACCAACCATCTGCTCAAGATCGGCCCGATGTAACGTAACTACCGGCATTTAGTACCTCACAGTGTCTCGCTCGGCACCTCACGTAGCCACGCGATGTCACTCATGTATAGCTTTCTGATGTCGTTTAGTCCTAGCTTTAGCATCGCGATTCGTTCGATACCAATGCTGAATCCCAACACGCTCTTAAGGCCGAGGGGCTCTGTCACTTCAGGTCGAAAGACGCCCGCTCCCACGAGCTCCATCCAGCGTCCGTTGACAAAGATGTCACCCTCAAGGCTTGGTTCGGTGAATGGAAAATAACCAGGTCTGAACCTAATGCGGGTAAAGCCTAGTCGTCGGAAAACAGTCTTGAGCACGCCGATTAGATCGGCGAGGCTGAGATCGTCGCCGTGGATCGTGCCTTCGCATTGGTGAAACTGCGGCAGATGCGTCGAGTCCATGCTTTCTCGGCGAAAGACACGATCTATACCGAAAATCATAGCTGGCGGTTCAGGATGCCGGACTAAATAACGAAACGCTGACCCGGTCGTATGGGTCCTTAGCACAGTTCGGCGTGACCGATCGAGGTCAAATTCTCCCCCCCAGCCTATAGATCCTTGGCAGCCAGAGATGTGTGCTTCCGCTACCCGCTTTACGAGATCGGTCGGCAGTTCCAATGCTGCAGGTCTGCGGAGATAAAACGTGTCCTGTTCATCGCGGGCGGGGTGATCCTGTGGCACAAACAGCACGTCAAAGTTGTGGAACTCGTTTTCCACGACGGGGCCTTTAAACTCAGCAAAACCCATCGCTATGAAGATATCACGCATTTCGTCTATGAGACGCCTAAGCGGGTGTCCTTTTCCTGGATAAAGCGGGGCGGCGTCTACCTGTACGTCATATGGCTTCAGACGGTCCCGCCACGTCCCATCACGGATCATATCAGACGTAAGAACGCTAACGTCGCGGCCGGTTGAATATTGTCCAAACTGTGCTGTGTCTTCGCCCTTGCCCGTCAAAACGACCTCTCGTGCTGTAGTATCGTGTGTCCTTACAAGGTTCCGCCTAGCGAGTTCTTGCAGCGCGTGCTGCGCTTCCTGTGGTTCAAGCGAAACATCTGCCAATCGAAAGTGAGGTCTGTACCGTACCTCTCGCAAGAGGCGTTCTTCAGGAGCTTCGTCCGCTGCTTCAGGGACTAAGAGTGATTCACCATCTTCCTTAGCAAACGAGGCCCACCGCCTGCGTTTCAACCACCCGATTGCCACGGACACCGCAGGAAAAAGGCTCTTAAGACCTGCGAGGCGGGTCGGCCCATGTATCAACAGGTAGTCGTGCACTTGACGTTCTGGGAGTCCCTTTTCAGCGTAACTTGATCCTTCATCGGTCAGCCTATATATCGTATCCACGGTCTCAATTACTTGAGCGAAACCATATGTGTGCAGGAAATACGCAGATTGAAGCGCCGCCTCAAATTTCAGCCCAGTCTCTTTCGCTAGCGTCTCGACTGGCATTTTCTTAAAGCGCTTAAGGGTTTGCAGAACTAACAGGTCGTTCTTGGATAACTCTTCCATACGAATCGTTGCAGTCAAAACGTCGTAAAATGACGCCTTTTCCTAATAACCTATACGTGGTTATTATTTATTGTTAACTATCAGAAATGTAAGTGCGCGGTTGCATATCGCAGGCCAATTGCCTCTAGCAGTCGCGGACCATAAAATCTTCCAAGCGGTCTTTCGCTTGCTCTCGCTTGCGTTGGTGGTCTTCTAGAAATGCCACGACCTTATCGGCGAGCTCTTTTTTGCACGTGCCGCAGGCGCGCGCCCCTGTGAGGCATTCCTCTCGTAGCTCGAATGCCCGCCGATCATCTTCTTCAAAGAGATAAAACGCGTACTGGTATATCGTGCATACGTCAGGAGTGCCGCCAAGCTCGCGCTGTTCACGTACGGTTGCCCGTCCGCCGGTAAAGGCGTTAGCAATTTTCCTGCGCGCTTCATCTGGATCGTCGGTCGTAAATATGCTTGTTTCGGGAAGAGACGCCGACATCTTGTCTTGGCCTAACAGGCTGGGAAAAAAACGACTATGAATCAGTGCAGGCTTGTAGTACCCCATCTTAGGAGCAACATCTCGCGTAACACGGAAGTGAGGATCCTGATCGATTGCACAGGGGATAAGGACAGGCACATTTCGGCCTGCCTCAATTGAAGGAAGAAATGCTGGCGCTGATTGCATGCTCGTGAAAGAGATCATCCCTACGTTGGTACTGACGTCAAATCCGAAGACTGCTCGAGCAGCTGAGAACGTCACGCGTTTTGAGACCTCCAGCGCTATGGGATAGAGCGTATGCACGTATTCTGTGTCGAGGAAAATGCGCGTCTTTTGTGGATCAAATCCAAGAGCAATGACATCGAGGGCATTATCATACGAGAACCCACGCACCATATGCATACTCAAGGGATCCTTCTGCAGAAACTTCTCATCGTCGGTAAGTTGAAAGTACAAATCTGCGCCGAATGAGTCCTGCAGGTACTTGGTAAAGACCCACGGCATCAGGTGACCGAGATGGGTGTGTCCGGAAGGCCCACGTCCGGTGTATAAGACAAACCTTTGCCCTGCTTCATAGCAATCGAGGATCCAATTAAGGTCTCTTTGTGAAAAGAAGATCTTTCTCCTGAGCATCAGAGGAATTGAGCCCGTCAACTTCTTAAAACGCCCGAGGATGTGGTCATCTATCGGCTGAGTGCCAAAGAGTGTAATCAACTTTCCGTAGTCAACGTGTCCTTCAACCTCCCACGGGGTTACAATGAATTCCTCACTTGGCATTATCGTTGCTCCATCATGACAGATGTGTCGGCTAGTGTTGGCTCCTAACGCTCATAAACACACCGCATTAGCGTGCTCTCGTTAAACGTCTTACCGATCCCTCCCGTCACTTCGCTTTGTGAAACGCTCTCTCTGGCGCTACGGTTTTGCACGCCCGATATCAAGGTACTCGAGACCGTTTTTGCTGCAATACGCGAAGATCATTCGCTTGCGTACACCGTGTGCAAGCCGTATTGCCCGCGACATTTCGGGCGGCGTGACTGTATAGTCTTCCGGCAGAGCGTGGACAAGGTATTTCGAGTGCGGAATTCGATTGACGTCTTTAATTTCTTCATATGCTCTAAAATGGCTGCCAAACTTGAAGCCAGTCTTCACAACGAAGCCTCGGTTACGAAGGTCCGTGTACACTCGTAACTTAAGCTTGAACGCCGGCTCAATAGCTTCTGCACGGCGTATAAAACGTTTCAAAGTAAAGCGT
>JAJRBK010000118.1 GCA_028679495.1 Methanobacteriota archaeon | reverse complement strand
TCCGCAAGCGGCAACATCGCGAGCGCTGCAGGATCTACCGTCGTCGCTCTCGGATTCGCTCTGTTACGTCTCTTATCCATGTATCAATGCACCACACTTACACGCAAGCACACACGGCGGCTCCGCGTGCGTCACCGTGCGAGACCACACACGGTTCCCGAAGCGACCACAAAAAGCTGCTCCCGCACACAGAGTGCTCATGTACATGCGGACTGTATTCTTTGCATCTAGGAGGATTCAAACAATGCATCTTTCGCATTCTGCCGTGGAAATCATCCATTATAAAGCAGCACGAAAGGATTTAGTCTTTGTAGTATTTTATATAATGTAAGACATTTATACATATGGTCTTATCAGATGGCCAATAGTATCCCTTGAATTATTGCTTCTGGCTTAGGAGGGCATCCAGGCACAAATACATCGACTGGAAAGATATTAGGGCTTGGCCCTGCGACTGCGTAATTTGAGGCTCCTTCTTCGACCTTGTACACGCCGCCGGTGGACGCGCATGATCCTATGGAGACCACAACCTTTGGATCAGGAACTTGATTGTACACGCGCAGCGCAAACGGCACCGCTTGAGTGCACACTGGCCCAGTGATTAAGAGCACGTCGGCGAATCGTGGGGATGAGACGAGCTTGATGCCAAATCGCTCTACACAGTATCGTGGCGTGAAAATGCAAGGAATTTCAATGTCACACCCGTTACACCCACCGGTGTGCAAGACGTAGACCCACGGTGAGAGCTTCCGCATTTTATTCCGTAGCTTCCGTAGCGCCATCAGTAATATTTCCTCGTGTGTGTCTTGAGCTCATAAACGACGCGTCTTCTGCATTGCGGGCACAAGAATATATACTTGGGGAGATCCTCTTGCACCACGTTCACAACGGACGGGTCAACGTTTGCTATGACTCTCTCTTGAACCTCTTTGATTAGGCGCGTCGAATCATACGGCGTTCCGCACCCCACACAGTTGTTCACAGCCACCTCGTTGACGGTGAGCGGTTTTTCTGATGCGTCGTACGAGAGCTCGAACTTGTTTGTCATTGTTATTGCTCCCACAGGACAGATTTCAGCACACCGTCCACAGTACATGCAGCGTGTCACGTCTATCGTTAGCGTTCTAACGCCGTTTTCGTCGACCACTGATATGGCGTTATCACTACATCGCCTCACACAAGCTTGGCATCCTGTGCATTTGCTGCTATCAAACTCAGGTTTACCTCTTAAGCCCTCTAAGTGGCTGTATTTTTGCCCTAATGAGCTTGGATAGCTGATAGTCTGGCAGTCTCGTAGATTGCGTATCGACTCTGTAATGATGTTTTTCAGTCCCTTCACCAGACCGCCCCCAAGAGACCGTACTTAAGCGTCAACGACCACACTAAGCCGATGAGAGCCAGCACAAGTGGGATCCGTGTGAACCAGGACACCGCCTGGTCAATTCGATAGCGCGGCATAACGGTGTGTACTAACGTAAGCGCAAGGACGAAGAGGAATCCCTCGACGAAGTACAGTAGTAATGGTACGACTGGAATAAACACAAAAAGGTCGATAAAGAGCGTCACCAGCACGAATAATAGAAGCATCCTCGATGCGAGAAACGTGCCAAGCAATCGGCTACTGTATTCCGTGAAATATCCAGACACGATCTCAGCTTCAGCTTCCGTAGTATCAAACGGCTTCATGTGAAGCTTGCCAACGATCGCGAAGAAGACTGCTGCTGCAGCAAACGGGTTGATCAACAAGAACGGCAGCGTGTTTGCTTGATATGCTACGACGCGCGCGATTGAGAGTGAGTTCGCGAGGAGCGCTGCAGAGAAGATACCAATGACAAAGGCAACTTCATAGCTCAGCATGAGCTCGATCTCTCGCCGCACGCTTAAAGCGCCGAACGGAGATGAGCTGCTTGCACCCCCGATGATAAGACTGAGCGGAATCGTGAACAGGAGGTACGATATGACGACCATGCTAAAGTCATAGTCACCAAACACGCTTATTCCGCCAATGTCGAGCAGCAGCGTCGCTAACACCATACAGCCGAGGGCAATGAATGGCGCTGCAATAAAATACTTCGAGCTACTCGGTCGAAATGTCTGGCTTTTTGAAAAAAGCTTCAGAATGTCGTATAGCGTTTGAAACACCCTCGTTGTGCCCAGTCCACCGCGTAAATCACGAGGCACGATGAACAGCGGCCCTCTGCGTGATTGCATTCGGGCAAAGAGCTTGCGTATCTCATAGTCATAAAGAACGCCCATTACAAAGGCAAAACCTACAACGACAGGGATACCGATGACTAGCCATTCCATGTCCACGCAAACTCAACACGATTGTGAGTCTTGCTCACCTCCGTCAAACGGTCTGTACACGCAAAACACGGGTCAATGCTGCTCAATATCACTGGAACGTCCCCAACGTCACAACCTACAAGGAGGGTTTTCAGGAGAGGCAAGTTGTTATAAGTCGGCGTCCTAATACGGACGGCGAGTGGCATGTTCGGCATGTATTCGCTTGCGGCAATGAGGTAGACGACCTCGCCACGTGGGGCTTCGACCTGTGCCAGACCGTACGGCTTCTCTATCGTGAAGCCTTTAACTGCCAGCTCAGTCGGCATTGCCTTAAGGTTGTCAAGCGCTTGCTTACATATGTCAAGGGAGACGTGCATCTCGCCTATGCGTACAAGCATTCGGGCATAGGCATCGCAGCCACGGTCTGTCACGATATGCCAGTCAACGTCATTGTACGCAAGATAAGGCTTGTTAAGCCGGACGTCGACCCTGTTGCCACTTCCGCGCATGACCGGCCCTAGGGCGCCGTATTCACTTGCTGTCTTTGGGCTCAGCGTGCCGATGCTGCGCGCCCGATCGCTAATGACGGGGTTTTCTAGGATTATTCGCTCGAGATGGGCCACCTTACCCCTAATATCTTCAAGAAGTTGAGCCACCTGAGAGCTAACAGCGCTTGGAATGTCCTTCCTCACACCACCGATGGTGTTCATGCCATGTGAGATACGTTGACCGCTCACTAGTTCCATCGTATCTTGTACAACCTCACGCGCCCGCCATGACAGCATAAAGCCCGTCGTGAAGCCCATTACGTTGACAAAAAGTCCAAGCCAGAGGAAGTGGTTCTGTATGCGCTCAAGTTCAACCATGAGCATTCGAATATACTTCGCGCGTGCTGGCACTTCCACCGCTGCCATTTGTTCTACAGCCGTGCAGTACGTCGTCGTGTGGGCGCAGTTGCAGATCCCACAGACTCGTTCCGCGAGAAACATGCCTTTGTGGTAATCGCGCCCCTCGAAGAGCTTGATGATTCCCCTGTGGTTGTACCCGATCTTAATGTCGATGTCAAGGATTGTTTCTCCCTCAACGGTCATTCGAAAGAGGTTGGAATCAAGCGTTGCTGGGTGATAGGGGCCTATAGGTAACAGGTTTGCAGCCGCGCCTTTTGGCCGCATTATCGCTTCGTTCCGCTGATAATCCGCCTCAGCAGGCCGCGGCCATTCGTAGGGGAGCCACAGGTGTCTTGGGTCGGGGTGTCCGGTGAACCGAACCCCAAGCATTTCCATGACCTCTCTTTCAGCCCACGATGCTTGTGGCGTAATAGATGCGAGAGAAGCGATAACGGGATCTTCCCGTGGAACACGCACGCGCAACAGAGTCTGAGGGCTTGTTCGCTCCCCGTCGGAGCTGAAGAAATAGAATAGATCGAAGCCGTCAACTCCCATGTCGATGCCGGTCTCATATACAAGGCGAGCGCCTTTTGAAAGTAGTTCACCTGCAACCTGAGGTAATTGTTCGCTAGGTATATCGAGGAGGGGCCGTTCAGCGATATATGCGTCGGCTTGGACATTCGTTGCCTCTTCGAACTTATCGCTTGCTTTGCTTGCCATAGGATGTCCACCCGTCTTGCTTCATATTCGTCCTAACAAGGGTGCTAGTGTAGAGTTAAACGATCATAGTTCAGTCTTCGTTTCATTCTTCAGTTTGTATCCTACCTGATGTTACGAGCGGATATGGGGGCTCGTATGCCTCACGCTCTCCAAGGTACGGCGGTTTGCCTAGTCCACAAATAAATACGGATTCAGGCTGTGGAGGCTTCGTGAACAAGGTTGGGATAAGCACGCTGAAGAAGACGTAGAAGGTGGCAATCGAAGTCAGTTCAGCCAATAAGAAGAACTCTACAACATCTTGTGCAAATAGTAACCCGACCATCCCTGATACGGATAGCACGATTACCAAGATCAGCGGAAAGTCTTTTCTCATCGCGTTTACCCCTTAGCCAGCGCTTCAGCGGTGACGATCTTGCGCGCTGCCTCTCGTGGTATATAGGTGATCGCCCCTGGGCTGCAGACCTTAACACAGCGTGGATCACCGCCGCAAAGATCACACTTGCCGTAGATTTGTTGAACCTGTAAGTACCGCGGAACCGACATCGGACAAGCCGTTTGGCAAAAGCCACAGCCTATGCACATCAGCGGGTTAATGAGAACGGTTCCCGATTCGGCATCTTTCGTGATCGCACCTGTCGGGCACGATGCCATGCAGATTGGAGTTTCACAGTGGGAACAGAATATCCCTAGAAACGTTCCACTACCGTCCTCCTCAAATATCCTGCAATACGCCAAGCTGAAGTCGTATGTTACATAATGTTCGAACGAACACGCTGCCATACACTGCTTACAGCCAGTGCATCTACTAACGTCGTGGAAAAGGACTTTCTGCATTCTGCCTCCAAAAAACGCGATACAAGCAGTAAGAGAAGATTCAATCTTTGTACTATTTTATATAATGTGAGTTATTTATACATATGGTCCTATGAGAAGGGCACAAGGTATTTATAACGCGTCAGGGAGTTTAATGAACAGATGGGGCACGTGAACGTTCGATTATTCGCAAACTTGCGTGAAATTGTCGGACGCCCTGAACTTCTCTTAGAGGCAGGTACCATACGCTATGTGCTCAAGGCACTCCTGTCTGATTACCCTGCGCTTCATGGGGCGCTCTGTGAGGACGGCGAGCTTCGCACGTATATTACCGTCTTAGTGAATGGCACCAACGTACGCCAGATCGAAGGGCTTGATACTCCACTTTCAGATGGCGATGAGGTCGCCATCTTCCCGCCTGTGTCAGGCGGCTAGTCATCGCTAAGTTCTGTGGACCACTTGGTGAGCTGCTGCAACGAGTCTTCCATCCCTTTATAATCTTCGAGGATCTCGTGGCCAAGTGCGGTTAGCTTCGCACCACCGCCGCTTTCTCCTCCTCGCGTCCGCGCAACAAGAGGTCGACCGAGCCGTGCTTCCACGATGGTTATCCGTTCTAGCGCGTAGCGATAGGACATGCCAAGCGCGCGTGTGGCAGCGCTTATCGAACCAAGCCGGTCGATTTCAGCGAGGAGTCGCATAGTACCGTGGCCAAACACATATTCGTCATTTTCGTCGACGAACCACAGCTTGAATCTCGGTCTAATTCTCATATTGGCAAGATATAATACTCAATATGCACACTTAACTATAACGATGAAATTTAAAGAACGAACTCCATTTAACGAGGCGCTAAACACCTTCCTCCGTGCCATTCCGCCGATAGAAGAGACGGAGGTCACGCCGATAAGAGAAGCGTATGGACGCGTCGTTGCTCAAGACATCGTAGCCCCAAGAGACGAACCGGTCTACCGACGGGCGGCAATGGATGGATATGCGGTTGTTGCAGAGGATACCTTAGGCGCGAGCGCGCGTTCGCCAGTAATTCTTCAGGTTGACAACGAGGCGAGGCACGGAGCTGCAACGCGTGTTCATACTGGTTCCAAAATGCCGGACAAGGCCGACGCAGTCGTCATGGTAGAAGATACTGAGCGACTTGGTGACGTCGTTGAGGTCAGAACCCAAGTTCACCCGTTCGAAAATGTAGGGGCTAAAGGAGAAGATGCACACCGTGGAGAGCTGCTTTTCACGTCGGGTCACCGTCTCAGAGCTGCGGACATCGGACTACTCGCTTCGCTCGAAGTGCCTGATGTGACGTTGTTCAGACGGCCAGATGTGGCGATTATTCCTACCGGGGAGGAACTGGTAACAAAAAAACCCGGTGACGGAGAAGTAGTCGAAACGAATGGGCTTATGAACACGTTTCTCGTGGAGCAATGGGGAGCACGATGCCGTTATAGACAAATCGTTCCCGATAATCCTGAACTCATCGAAGCCGCGCTGCTAAATGATGCAGACGCCGACCTTATACTCACCACTGGGGGGACCTCAGTTGGGATCCGTGACCTCGTCCCTGACGCAGTTAACAAACTGGGTCGAATTTTAGTCCACGGAGTCGCGATAAGCCCGGGGAAGCCAACTGCGCTCGGCCTTATCGATAGGACCCCCGTGGCCTGCCTTCCTGGGTTTCCTGTCGCCTGTTTAGTGGCTTCGTACGCCTTCGTGAAGCCAGCCATCAATCACCTCGTCCACACCGAGCGCACGTATGAGCCAACTGTGACCGGCACGCTTGCTAGAAAAATAACGGGAAAGACGGGCTCACGAACGTACGCCCGCGTGACGATCCAAGATGGAGTTGTCGAGCCTATAATGGCATCCGGATCTGGTATTTTAAGTTCCATGGCCAAGGCAAATGGCTTCCTTATCATCCCTGAAAACGTAGAAGGGTATGAGAAGGGACAGCACGTGGAAGTTGTGTTAATCGATACATAAACGCCAGAGGTCAATATGGAGCAGAGGAAGGAATACCGCGAGCTGATTAGCGTTCACCAAGCCACAGAGCTTATAGCCAAATTGACGCTTCCTCGAAGAACAGAGAGAGTCCCCCTCCGAAGCGCATTTGGGAGAACCC
>JAJRBK010000117.1 GCA_028679495.1 Methanobacteriota archaeon | reverse complement strand
TCCAAAAAGAATGATTTATCGCTCGCTTTGCCTCATAAATCTCTTTTTGCGCCATGAATGGTCAGATACGGACTCTGTGAATATATCGAAACAAGGCAAGTGTGGAGGCTTGATGTAAAACGCAGAGAGCAGTGTGATGACTCCTTTACTTGATGGTGCGATACGCTGCTCGAAGCGACATTGCCTCCTGTGAAGTGGCACCCTTCTCCAATTAGAATCAGCGGTGAAGTGTTAGTTATGCCAAAAACGGCGTGTCAAGGTGTACTGCCGCTCATGCTTCAAGATATCACGATAAAAACCTGCCTCATCGGCGCGGCCCCTTCTGATTACGCGTGACGCTGTTTCAGGTCCAAGCCCTCGTGACGCAAGGGCGATGACCCCTTTCTTGCCGTGTGAAAGCACGAGATGCGCGTTTCTGTAAACTCGTTTTGTGCGTAGTTTCTCGTCAGCGGTTTTCGCGCTCTCAGATTTACTAGCAACTATGATTTCCTCGTCTTCCCAAGGCTTAAGCGCAGCGATCAACTTTGAGTTGCAGATCGGACATTCGGGCTGCTCTGGCACGCTTGCCACAATGCGCCGCGACTTCCATTTCTTGCACGTTAGACAAAAAAGAATTACACGGTCGTTCATAATCCGGTTTTTAAGCGCCATTAAAATCGATGTATCAGCATTATCAGTAATGAGCAGTTCTCTGGTCCCGTAGTGTCGCTCCCTACTCAGCGGGCTGAGCTTTGATGTAACCACTTCAACTGAGCCCTCTTGAATCCGCTCCAACAAAGCCGCGGCGTTTGCCAGATCCAGCTTGTCATCGATAATATCACGGAGCGCCTCGTCGTATACAGGTGTTCCCTTGAGCAGGTCAGTGAGCTTGTTGATGTTGAGGCGCTGATAATCTACATCCCGCTCGATGACCCCAAATTTCCGTGCGACGTGCATCAACTTCCATTTTAGGAGCATACTATTTTTTAACGTGATTTCAAGTAACGGCCTCAAAAACTCGGGTTTAATCTGTTTCAGCAAGGATACAACAGATTGCGCACTCATGGCGTTTGGAAGCTCGAATTGAATCCAATATGGGTTGACCTCCATTGCAACGCTCGAACCAAAGCGCGCCGCGAGCAAAGATGTGACAATACGACCTAGGGTCTCATTGACCTTGTGACCAAAACACGCATGCATAATAATCGTCTTGCCATCCACTTCCACGACGATCCTCTTGTCAGTCGGGATAGCAAACGCCTTCTGGCGACCCATAAGGTCTATGACTTCTTGTGCCGTTCGCTCATCTGTCTGATAATTCTCTAATATGGAATGTCTAATGTTTTCGTTCGATGAGACGATGTGCTCTCGGAGTCGTCCGACCTCCGTTGCGACCTCGTAAGGCACAGGTATTTGTTCGCCAGTCCAGCTTGGAATCTCACCGGTTGAACCCTCGACAGGCTCAACTTTTATTCGATCATCTTCAATTTCTAAGATTCGCCACATCTCCCCCTTGGTTATGAAGATTGCTCCTAGCTCAGCAAAAGCGATGACAAAAGACTCATCGAGCGTACCTATCCATTTCCCGTTAATTGTGTCGTAAATCGCGTACGTCTTCTCATCAGGAATCATCGAAAGATTTTCGTAACAGTAGCGGCGCGTCTTACCCATTCTCTTGATGATGGCATCGGTGTCGTTGCGCTCCACCTTCAGCAGCCGCTGCTGCTGCAAGAACTTTATAACCGCAACAAACGTATCAACGTCTAAATTTTTGTATGGGTACGCTCGTTTTGCAATCTTAAGCGCGCGCTTTACAGAAGTTGATGCATTTAGCACCATGAAACAGAGCTGATTTGCCAGCACGTCTAGAGCTGCGTTATTAACAGAGAGAGGTTCAATTGCAGCACTCTTTGCGCGGCGAGTGAGCACCCACGATTCCATGATGTCGTCGGAATGAGTAGCGATGATTGTACCTTCTGATTTTTCACCCACTTTGTGGCCCGCGCGTCCGATTCTCTGAAGCAATCGGGTCGCTTCGCGAGGAGAATTGTACTGTATCACGTGCTGAATGTCGCCTATATCGATGCCCAGTTCCATTGACGAAGTACAAATTAAGGCTCTTATTGCGCCGCTCTTGAACGCATTTTCAGCCTCTATGCGCGCTTCTCGTGAAAGCGATCCATGATGCACACCGATGTTAGAATCTCTAAAAAGCGAGCCGAGCGCTTCGGCTGCTTGTCGGGTATTTACAAAAATGAGCGTGGATCGATACTTATCGACTATATCGCGCACCAGTCGTGCGTGACTTGCAAGTTCTGGGGCTATCGCTCGTGCGCGTGCAACCGCACGATCAGCGGCGCTCACTACTGGCTGAGTGACCTCGAAGTCGAGCATTTTCGCGGCTGACACTTCGAGAACGGAAACGGGCCGGTCAGTTCCTGCTACAAGCTTTCCTATCTCATTTGGACTTCCTACAGTTGCGGAAAGCCCTACACGCTGAAAATCGCCCGCGATATCTGCTAAACGCTCAAGCCCCAAGGCTAGTTGCATGCCTCGCTTTGAGCTTGCAAGGTCGTGTATCTCATCAATCACAACAAACTGCACCTGCTGCAAGTGTTCCCTGAGGCGCTTCCCCATCAAAATAGCCTGAAGAGTCTCAGGGGTCGTGATCAACACATCAGGAGGGGCCAGAGTTTGACGTCGTCGCTCATATTTTGACGTATCTCCGTGTCGTACGGCAATCGTGATATGAAGCTTGTCGGCCCACCAGTCCAATCGGGCGAGCATGTCTCGGTTCAATGCACGCAGCGGTGTCACATAAAGAGCGCTTATTCCTTGTCTATCAGGACGTGCAAGAAGCTTACTGAATATAGGGAGCATCGCTGCTTCCGTTTTTCCTGTTCCAGTAGGTGCGATAAGGAGGACGTTATCCCCTGCACACACGTGAGGGATCGCAAGCTCTTGTGCTTCAGTGAGCTGCTCAAATCGGAGAGCAAACCCGCTTTTAACGCGAGGATGCAATAGGCCTAGGGCGTGATTCTTATAATCGTGGCTGTCTGACATGGTGAGAAACTTGATAATAAGCAGCGCTCTCTAAGCTGCTTTGAAGAGAATAAGACGTCAGTCGGCGAATAGAATAAACGTTTCTTGATTATTATGTATGCTACTGAAACGACTTAAAGATACTTATGGGTTTAGCTGGACGTATTCGAGCTTATCGCCGTTCTAATGCGTTATCCTCAATTTATTTATGTAGGTATATACTTGTAGACCACAGAGCAAAGACGAGGAGTTCTGAAGAATGCTAAGAGGAGGGCCGACTAAGTCTGAGATCATCGCAATCGCTTTAGAAAAACTCCAAATACAACGCAATGAAACGTTTGCGGACATTGGTTGTGGTACAGGCCACGTATCCATAGCAGCGGCGAAACACACCGATAAGATAATAGCGGTTGACAAGCGGAGGGAATCCATTGAAGTGGCTCAACAGAACTTCGAACATGCAGGCGTGCTAAACGCTATCATTCTTGCTTGGGGCGAGGCGCCTGATGTCCTCATGCCGTATGAAAATACTATCGACAAAGCGTTTATCGGAGGGACCGCAAATTTTAAAGAGGTTATTGAATTCCTTATTCCTTGTTGTAGGCGCTTAGTCCTGAACGCTGCGCGGCTTGAGCTTGCTGCTGAAGCGATTTGGTACATGAAAGACTTAGGGATTTTCGATGAAGCATTGCTTATCAACATTGCAAAAGGATACGAACTTGAGGGGCTCACCGGATTTGAGTCCCATAATCCGGTGTTTATGGTAGTAGGGACATGTTAATCGGCGTTGGACTTGGGCCGGGAGATCCGAGCTTACTGACATTGCTGGCTGTTGACGTTTTAAAGTCAGCGATTAAAGTGTTTGTTCCTGGCCGCTTGGCGTTCGATCTAGTGAAACCATATGCAGACCCAGAGATCCTTACCTTTCCGATGACGCACGATGTTGAACGACTGCAGAAAGCATGGCGTCAACACGTTGAAGAAATTGCACGCTATGCCGTCGATGGTCCAACGGCGTTCGGGGTAATAGGGGATCCAAATATTTTTAGCACGTTTTCGCACCTCGCAAAGATGATGAGAATTGCTAAGCCGCACGTTCAGATCACAACCGTTCCCGGGGTGAGCGCTGTAACAGCATGTTTCTCACGACTCAATGAGCAAGTAGGCGCTTCGTTTGTTATATCCGACGGTTCAGCTGTAGAATCAAAGCTCGCCTTAAAAGCAACAAAACCGCGAGACATGGCTAACACGTTCCGAGAGGAGGGATTTACAGATCTTGTGCTACTTGAGCGAGGGTTTACAAAGAAAGAAAAGGTATACACAAAGAATTTTCCCTTGAAAGGCGAGTACTTTAGCATACTGTATGGAAAGCGGACATGAAAGTATATTTCATTGGAGCAGGGCCTGGCGATCCAGAACTTATAACAGTTAAAGGCAAACGGCTCATCGAGCAGGCAGATTTAATCGTGTACGCCGGATCTTTAGTAAACGATGCGCTTTTGCTCAACGCGAACGGAGAAAGAGTCAATAGTTACGGCTTAACGCTCGAACAAATAACGGAGTTGATCGTTAACGCAGCAAAGAAAGGTCGCCTAGTTGTACGACTTCATAGCGGAGATCCTTCGTTGTACAGTGCAATGGCAGAGCAGATACGCGCTTTAAAATCGTATGATATTGATTACGAGATCGTACCTGGCGTCTCTTCCGTATTTGCCGCAGCAGCCGCGATTGGCCGGCAACTCACGAGCGAGACACTTGTTATCACACGTCCCGCCGGAAAGACCCTTAGTCACGACCAATTGGCAGAGCTTTCGAAGCTTCGACCGACTATGGCAATCTTTCTGGGCGCTGATAAGATTGATGACATCATGCACCGAGTGCAGTACGACGCCGCTACACCAGTAAGCGTCATATATCATGCTTCTTGGAGTGACCAAGTTGTCATTCGCGGCACTGTAGCAGATATTTGCACAAAAAGCCGAAACGCTGGAATTACTAGGTCTGCTATTATTTTGATTGGCGAAGAGCACGCTTTAGAAGGCGATAGGAGGTCTTATCTATACTCCCCAAAGACTTGAAGATTACAATTATTTGTTTCAGCCGCAACGCCGCCCGTGCTCAACGCGTTCAATCCGCCATAGGTGGACAGGTTGTAGTGTACCACAAGGATGCGTTCGATGAAGCATTCAGCAAACGAAGTGCAATTGTTGCACTGATGGCTACCGGCATCGTTGTTAGGGAGATAGCTCCATTATTGAACGATAAATGGCTTGATCCCCCTGTCGTCGTTGTTGACGATCACTGCAAGTATGCTATTCCAATCACAGGCGGTCATCATGGGGCTAACTCAATTGCAGGTGAACTCTTCAAGAACGGCGTTGTTCAACTCCCCATCATCACTACAGCAACTGAAGCAAGTGGTGTACCAAATGTTGAAAATTTGGCGCACATGCTCAGTCGTGACGTGATCAATCGAGATTCAACGCGTCAAGTCAATGCGTCGTTCTTGCACGATTCTGTTGACGTGCTTCAACTAACAGGTCCGAAGATCGTTATCGTGGATGAGGATGTTAGCGTGCTTTCGCGCACAAGAGGACTTCATCTCGTAATTGGAATAGGAGCTCGAAAAGCTATTGACAAGGACGCGGTCTTGGCAGCGATCGATTCTGGCTTGACTGAGGCCCACTCCTCAATTGAAGACGTGCGAGTTATCGCAACGGCATACCTCAAAACCAGTGAACGCGGCATTATTGACGCAGCATTCGAACTAGAAAAACCGGTAGCGTTCATTCCCAAGCAAATCATCAACGACACAACAAACACGTCAAAATCAAGGTCCGAAATGCTGGGACTTGTGGGCGTTGCCGAACCGTGTGCGCTCGCTTTGTCAAATCTCAGAGAGCTTGTGCTTGCTAAGAGAGTCTATGGAGGGGTTACACTTGCCATCGCCCGGTAAACTTCTAATAGTTGGGATCGGTCCTGGATCGCTTGAGGATATGACGTTGCGAGCGGTCAAAGCCATCTCGGATTCACAGTACGTCAT
>JAJRBK010000116.1 GCA_028679495.1 Methanobacteriota archaeon | reverse complement strand
CCTGAACGTGCTTCAGAAATCGATGTTCAATACCTCGGCATTATCGACGTCGATGTAGGCGTCCGCCGCTGTCCTTCGTGCACTCAGACGACCTACCAATCACGTTGTGAATGCGGTGAGTTTACCGAGCCTTTCACCTTTTGCCCGACGTGCGCGCGCGAACTCCGCGAAGGAACGTCTTGCCCAAAATGTCACCGACAGGCGGTGAGCCATCAGATTCAGTCCATTGATCTTCGACGAACCTATCAGGAGGCCCTCGCTCACCTTGACGAGACCGCGCGGTTTGAAAAATTTAAAGGCGTTTTGGGGCTCATCTCGAAGAATAAGACCCCAGAACCCATAGAAAAAGGCGTGTTACGGGCAAAACACGATATCTTCGTTTTTAAGGATGGAACGTGCCGGTACGATCTCACCGACTTGCCGATCACGCATTTTACCCCACAGGAGATCTCCGTTCAGCCGCAGCGGCTGGAAGCGCTGGGGTACAACGTCGAAGGCGACGCCGATCTCGTCGAACTTGCACCACAAGACATCATCCTGTCTCACGACTGTGGGGAGTGGCTGCTCCGAGTGTCACAGTTTATTGACGATCTCTTGGTTAAGTACTACAAGCAAGCGCCCTATTACAACGCTCAGATGAAAGAGGACCTCGTCGGAGCATTGGTGGTCGGGCTGGCACCTCACACCAGCGCGGGCGTGCTGGGTCGTGTTATCGGCTTTACGCCCGCCTCAGCGGGCTTTGCTCACCCGTTTTTCCACGCGTCAAAGCGGAGAAACTGCGATGGCGACGAGGACAGCGTGATGCTCCTTCTCGACGGGCTGCTGAACTTCTCCCTGTCATACCTTCCGGACCGTCGTGGTGGAAAGATGGACGCACCTCTGGTCCTAACGACGAGGATCGATCCGACAGAAATCGACGCAGAGGCGCATAACCTCGACATTGAGAAGCGCTATCCACGCGAGTTCTATGAAGCGACACTACGCTTTCAGGATCCTAAACATGTAGGGATCGAAACGGTAGCAGCGCGTCTGGGCACAGACGCTCAGTATACAGGATTTGGCTTCACCACCCCCACTACCTCAATCGCCAGTGGTCCTGCGAACAGCACGTATAAAACGCTCGAGTCAATGATGGACAAGATGGAGACACAGCTCGAACTTGCGCGCCGGACGCGCGCTGTCGATGAGCGCGACGTCGCGGAGCGGGTCATTAAGACGCATTTTCTCCCCGATTTAATCGGCAATCTGCGGGCATTCTCACGCCAAAAGGTGCGGTGCGTCAAGTGTAATTACAAGGTGCGGCGTCCGCCGATCAGCGGCAACTGTCCCAAGTGCGGCGGTAAGATCGTGCTCACCGTTCACGAAGGAACGGTCACAAAGTATATGGAGCGCTCGATCCGCATCGCTGAGGAGTATGGAATCTCTAAATACACGCGTCAGCGGCTCGCGCTTCTAGAGATGTCAGTTAACTCACTGTTTGAGAGCGACGCCACAAAACAGATGGGACTTGCTGATTTTATGTGAACTCCGTGCGTAGGAGCCCACGCTCTTTGAAATCGTTATGTGTCGCTCGAAGCGCGAAAAACCTTATTAAGGGCGTCTAAGCTATTTACGTGAGAGCCGATACAATGGTAGATATTCCAAGATTAGTGTTAAACGCAGGCCTTCAGCTCTTCCGTTCACCGAAAGGCGCTATCGATTGGAAACAAGTCGCGTACAACGCAGAAAATATCAGCGACGCAGAGCGGTGGCCCGAATCAGAGAAGCAGGAGCTCATGCCTGCCTATAAAGCCTTCATTGAAGAGCCCACGGAGCAGATTATCGAGCTGACCGGACTTACCCCCTCACGCACTCATGATGTGCAGGTCTTTGACCGATATGACTGGATTACCGCCAATATCTCCGCCTTCTCAGAACAGATCGCGCCGTTAGAGCGGGTGTTGGAGACACAAAGAAGGGATTCGCTCCTCAGCAAGGGCGTGTTTAGGTCGAACCAAGTCTTCTCCACAGTTGGGCTCAGCCTCCTCCTCGGTTATCTCGCACGAAAGGTGCTCGGTCAGTACGATCCAAGCCTTTTCGGCCGTGAGCTCGTCATGGGACAGATCTACTTTGTCGAACCGAACATCGAGGCAGTCGAACGTCAACTCTCTTTTACAGGGGAGGACTTCAAGCGGTGGATCGCCATCCACGAGATCACTCACGCCATCGTTTTTGAGTCGGTCCCGTGGCTGAAGGATCACATAAATGACCTCCTAAGACAGTACTTTGAGGCCACGGGCGAGGGGATCAGATCACGAGCGCTCCGGTCTCCAGCACGTGCGGTCACCAACGACTACGGTGAAAAAGGCCAACGCTCGTTGATGTACGTAGTCCTCTCCCCTACGCAGATACAACTGGTAAACCAGATCCAAGCGCTCATGAGCGTGATAGAGGGATACTCTGATTTTGTCATGGACCGGATTGGCAAGGAAATGCTCGCCACGTACGCCTACATGAAGCGCGAGTTCGAGCTGCGGAGAAGACGTAAGACCGGGAGAGAGGTGCTCTTTGAGCGCGTGACAGGACTAGGGATGAAGAGGGAACAGTACGTTCTCGGCGAACGGTTCGTCTCGCACGTTGCGGCTGAAAAAGGGATGGACTTTGTCAACAGGGTGTGGCGTTCTCCGAGCGATATACCGACGCTTGATGAGCTCGTGCGTCCAAACAGGTGGATTACACGCCAAGAGAGCACGCCGTTGACGCTTCACGTCACGGATGGCTGACGCTCTACGACTCTATAAAGAGGCGTGCGCGATCTCTTCGATGTCCGGGTATGCGATGCGCCGCTCATTTAACGAGCGGGCCCTCTCGTGTCGTGCATAATAGTCGGCGCGCTCGATGAGCCCTTGAAATGTCTCGCTTATCATAATCGTTCCCGCGCGATAAACGCGTACGCACTAGAAGAGTGCATGGCAAGAGCGCCGCGAAAGTAATAGCGCACGGCGAAGTGCGCGATGGCTCTCACTGCTTTCCGGAAAAGGGGGTCTTGAGCACTCTCTCTTACTGGCGCCCTACTCTCATCTCCAGAGAAAAAAGGATTTCAGCAAGGCCTGGCATCGAAAGGATCGAGGAGACGAGCAATTCAATTTCGAGGCGCGGAATACCCCCACATAGTGAAGGATAACGTTAAATAGCATGTTACTTGAGCATTTAGCGAGTGGTGTGTCGCAAAAATCGCCGTCAAAGGACTTGCTGCAGTGGGATCAAACGCTCTTTAAAGACGAGCGCTACTTCGAGTTAGACTATATTCCAGAGCACTTCTCCCACCGAGAGTCACAGATGCGTGCGCTCAAGATTGCTGCCCGCCCAGCGTTGCGCGGCGCACGCCCTATTAACTGTTTATGCTCAGGCCCTCACGGAACGGGAAAGACTACCGCGGTGCTCAAGCTGTTTGAAGAGGTTGAAAACTACACCGACGCCGTCGTTCCGGTGTACGTCAACTGTCAGATTGATACGACGCGGTTTGCGATCTTCTCAGAGGTGTACAAAAAGCTCTTTACGTACACGCCGCCCGATTCCGGGGTCTCGTTTAAGCGAATCTTTAAGAAGATTACTAAGTACCTCATCGATCAGGAAAAAGTACTCATCGTTGCGCTTGACGATATCAACTACTTATTCTATGAGAACACGGTCAACAAGGTACTGTACGCGCTTTTACGGGCGCACGAGGTATCAGCGGAGGTCAAGGTCGGCGTCATCGCCATATCGAGTGATCTTTCTGTTGAGATGACAAAGTTGCTTGATCCACGCGTGATGTCCGTTTTCCTTCCTCAGGAGATCTACTTCCCCCTCTATACCCGTGATGAGTTATTTGATATACTTGAGGATCGCGTGCGGCATGGATTTTACGCAAACGTTGTGCCTGCTGATGTGCTCGACACGGTCATCGATCTCGTTGAAGAATCAAGCGACTTACGGGTCGGCATCGACGTCCTAAGGAAGGCGGGATTGCAGGCTGAGATTAATGCGCGAAAGCATATCACCGCGGACGATATCACTCATTCATTTGAGCGATCACGTCTTGTACATCTCACGTACTCCATCCGCTCGTTGCGCCAAGAGGAACGAGAGCTCCTCAAGCTGATAGCAGAGGGAGCGGACAAAGTGAAGGCGGGTGACCTCTACAAGAAGTTCAACGAAGAGACACATCTCGGCTACACGCGATTTTACGATATCATATCAAAGCTTGATTCAATCCGGCTCATTAATACCGATTTTACAGGACGAGGGACGCGTGGGAGAACGAGAGAGATCCGACTGAGGTATGAGCCTGAGGACGTCCTTAACGTGCTTGCAGGAACGGGTGCGTAATGCCTACTGATTCGGACGAGCGAATTGTAACACTTATAGAAGAGATCAGCGGGCTGAGAAATGATATCAAGGAGCTCCGCATGCTGCTCCTTTATCAGCTTCTCAAGACCGAAGAGGAGCGATCGCGCGGCACGTTCAACGCCACGTTGTTCGCGCTTGCCAGGCAAGCGATAAGGGTGGTCGCCGATCAGATGTCAGAGCCTGAGCGCACCACAAGCGATACGGCGAAACACGAAAAACGTCGGCAGACTAGGGTGCCGGTAAAATCTGATCGCGTCACGCCAAGTGCTCTCGTCGATGTGAACAAAGAAATTGCCATTCTGAAAGATGAGATGGCGAAGAGCTTGCGTGATGCCGCAGACGACATCGAGGGGGAGCAGGCATCAGAGGAGGATGAAGATAAGGAATAACCGGGGTGGCTGATGCTCTTTGACGAGTACGAGACAGGAAGGGCAGACGAGCCGCTCACATGGCAGGAGTTTGAAGAGCAAATCCGCGACGTCCTGGAATGCGCTGGCTTCTCAACTGAGTTTCGAAAGGTCTTCGTGTTGGATGGGAGGCGTCACGAGATTGACGTTGTCGCCCGCCGCTTCGACATTACCCTCCTTATTGACGCCAAGCGGTATGGCAAGGCGCGGGTACGAAGCTCTTCGTTAAAGGCGGAGGCACGAAAACACCTCATCCGCTGTGAAGAATTTGACCGAGCGTTTTCGAGCACGGGCGTGCCTGTTATCGTGAGCTGGCTCGACGACGCACTCCTTATTGATGGGATGTGTTTTATCGTTCCCTTTGACAAGCTCGAGGACTTTATCGTCCACGTGGAATACTATTGTGCCTCAACCGAAGAGATCCGCGCCGGGAGCCCTACAGCTTATGAGCCCAGTGATGATGAAGAACTATGGTGACGGACTTCGTTCAAACGGTTGTTTTAAGCCCCATAAACGCATGATGTACGAGCTGGGCGGTATGCTCATCGTACTGTCCTAGGCGTCGATGAGACGGATGAGAAGGAGACACCATGAAAGCGTGCATCATGTGCGGCGGCGCTGGAACGCGGCTGAGGCCGCTGACCTTTGAACGACCAAAGCCCAGTATCCCGCTTCTCAACAAGCCCTCGGTCGGGCATCTCGTTGAGCACATGTCAGCAAACGGCTTCAACGATATCATCATCACGCTTGGCTATCTCGGCCACAACATCCAGGAGTATCTTGGCGACGGCTCTAAGTTCGGCGTTGAAGTACGTTACATTTACGAGAAGAAAAAGCTGGGAACCGCAGGGAGCGTTAAGAACGCTGAAGCCGCGTTAAACGACGGGCCTTTTCTCGTTGTCGGTGGCGATCACGTCATGGATTTCAACCTGCGCGAGTTTTACCAGTTTCACCGGAAGAACAACAGCATCCTTACGGTGGGGGTCATGTCCATCGACGATCCACGCGAGTACGGCATCCTCGACATCGACGTCGGTAATCGGGTACACCGGTTCAAAGAAAAGCCCAGCTCAGGTGAAATCTTCAGTAACCTCGCCAGCACGGGGATATACATGTGCGATCCTCAAGTCCTTGATCATATTCCTAAGGATCGTTTTGATTTTGCGAAAGATCTCTTTCCAAAGCTGTTGGGCGTGGGTGAACCATTCTCGGCATGGATGGCACGAGGCCATTGGAACGACATAGGAAACGCAACGGCGTACAGGCAAGCGTCACGATGGATGCTGGATAACATTCGTGGCACCGAAATTGCCGGGCATTTTCATATAAAGGATGCACGGTTAAACGGCCCTGCCTTAATCGGCACGGACGTGACGATAGGCTCAAACTCAGCGCTTGTGGGCCCTATCGTGATTGGCGATAACACGACCATAGGTGACAGCGTGCTCATCAGTCCTTATACCACGATAGGCTCTGACTGCCATATCGATAACCACACCTCTCTTCTCTCAGGGATCATTTACGATAACGTTGAGATAGGCGCTCACACATCGGTCTCCGGTTCGGTCATTGATAACGGTACCGTCATAGGGGCGCATTGTGTTCTTGAAAACAACACCGTTATTGGTCCACGTGTCACTATCGGCGATTCTGTGACCGTTCACTCGGGGGTGTCCATCTGGCCTGAGGTGATCATCGAAGGGGGGGAAGTATTTAAAAACTTGCTCAACACAGCGTATGATACCCACACCGACGGATCATAAGGAGGAACACGCGAGATCCGCCCTCCGAATGCCAGAGAGGTGAAACAGGTACATGCTCGACATTCAAAATCTGCACGTAGAGGTTGACGGCAAACAGATACTGAACGATTTAAACCTAAACATCCGCGAGGGGGAAACACACGTCCTTTTTGGTCAAAACGGCTCTGGGAAAACCACCCTTTTGCTTAC
Source organism: Methanobacteriota archaeon (assembly GCA_028679495.1). Classification (GTDB taxonomy): domain Archaea; phylum Halobacteriota; class Bog-38; order Methanoflorentales; family Methanoflorentaceae; genus Methanoflorens. The sequence continues at coordinate 4,206 of JAJRBK010000116.1, read as the reverse complement.
GATAATGGGGTTCCCTCGCTATCATGTCACTAAGGGACGGATCATCTTTAGAAGGAAAAATATCACTGATTTATCCATTAACGAGCGCGCGAACCTAGGCATCGGTATGTCGTTTCAACAACCCCCCACCATTCACGGTGTAAAGCTCGGGGATCTTGTCGAGATTGCAGCCAAGCATGGCAATAGGGAGTTCGATCTCGAGACGATGGCAAAGATGATTCATGTCCCGCCCAGCTTCTTTAACCGTGATGTCAATCTTGGCTTTTCGGGTGGGGAAGTGAAACGCACCGAGCTCTTACAATTGCTCGCACAGAACCCTGACTTGGTGCTCCTTGATGAGCCTGACTCGGGTGTTGACCTTGAGAACATCGAGCTTGTCGGCGAGACGATAAACAAGCTGCTCGATCGGGATAAGCGATCACGCGAGCGACACAAGGCGGGGTTGATCATAACGCACGCAGGCGGAATCCTGCAAATCGTGAAAGCGGATAAGGCACACGTCCTCGTCGATGGTCAAATAGCGTGTTCAGGCAACCCTGGAGAGCTTCTTCACGACATATGCGAGCTCGGTTATGAGGAGTGTATCAGATGTCCAAGATAGATGAGCTCACCGAACGCGCCGAAAAGGCTCGCGATAAGAAGGCTGCTTACGGGCCCGATGTGCCGCTTGAGAGGTATACTTCGCGCGCTCCTACACATAAGAAGGTGCAGACGCTCAAAATGCTCCCCTCTAACTACCAAAATGAGTCGCTTAGCGTTGGAGTGGACGCAGCTGAGACAGAACGATCAGGATCGTTCTTTCAGCTCGATACGAGCGTCGTGTACTCGCAGGCAACCGCGCAGAACCTCGAGCTGCTCAGTATCACCGAGGCGCTCGACAAGTATGACGGCCTGAAGGAGTACTGGTGGAAGGCAGTGGCCGTTGATGCCGATAAATATACCGCAGAAGCGGCGCTTGACTTTAGCAACGGGTACTTTATCAGGGCAAAGGCGGGAGCGAAGATCATCATGCCTCTCCAAGCATGCATGTTTCTCGCGCAAGAGAGCCTCTCGCAAAACGTGCACAACGTCATTATCGCTGAGGAGGGCTCGGAGCTGCACATCATATCGGGCTGCAGAACCTCAAGCGACGTCACGCAGGGCATCCATATAGGGGTCTCCGAGTTCTACATCAAAGAGGGTGCGAAGCTCTCCTTTACGATGATCCACAACTGGGGGCCTGAAGTAGCCGTGCGTCCGAGGAGTGGTGCCTTCGTCGAACAGGATGCGACATTTATCAGTAATTATGTTTGCATGAAGCCCGTGCGCAGCCTGCAGATGTACCCCATAATTCGCTGTGTCGGGCCGCGCGCGACAGCGCTGTCATACTCGCTTCTGTATGCAACGGACGGGTCGCACATGGACGTCGGGGCGCGTGTGATCATGGATGCTGAGGACTGCAAGTCTGACGTCGTCTCTCGCGCGATCACGAACGGCGGCGAAATTATCTCGCGGGGCAACATTACTGGTCTCCACTCTGACGTTAAAGGTCACCTTGAGTGCCGAGGATTAATTCTTGGAGACCATGGAAGGATGCTTGCTGTCCCTGAGCTCGATGGAGCAGTCCCCGGCGTTGACATGTCTCACGAGGCTGCGGTCGGAAAAATCGCCGAGGAGGAGATTAACTATCTCATGACGCGGGGGCTCGACGAGGACGAGGCGACGTCGGCGATTGTGCGGGGCTTCTTGGACGTCGAGATCAAGGGAATGCCTCCGGCCCTGCAAGAGGAGATGCGCCGTGCCGTTCACACTACTGAGCGCTTAGGGCTTTGACTTTACACGGCTCTTTTGTTTATTAAAGCCCTCTGTGAGCTTCTTTTATGATCACGGTGGGGAACCACGAAAGGCGAGATCACCATTATGCGTGGTTTCAAAGATCGTAGCAGCAGCACCGACGAGCCGATTGAATTCGCGCGGGAGCCGAATCACGGGATGTGTGTGACGGCTTCGCGCTTTGCGCTTACGGTGTGCGTGCAAATCGGTTTGGGTCCCCCTTCAATCGACTTGCTCGCTTACGACGTCACTCGTCGCGGCCCGACTCTTCTGAAAAAAAGCGTGCCCAGGCAAAAAAAACCGAAGGATGTTTGTTCAACAACAAGCCAAATACTCACTACCCGTTCTTAGATCTGTCAGGATGACGAAGTTCTGCTTATTTTTCGATGATTGTTTCGTTTATGTAAATCCCTACGTGCCGGCCGCTTTGCATCAAACACCCCAGCAAACGGTCGCCTTTCCTGAGCTGGGTAATATTGCGAGGTTTACCGTCGGCACCCATTACGCGGACATGCCAGTCGTCCTGTAAAATGCTGTTTATTTCCACATCGCCGATCTTTCCTTTTATAAGCAACAACGGGCGCCTTTCTATTTTATTCCGACCAACCGCAAGCACGCGCGCATCACCTTTTGTATTTACACTCAACACTTTATCCCCCGCTTTCAATTCACTTATATAGCGCGTCGAATTATCACAACTCAGTACGTAGGAATGGACCCCTCCGGCATTGACCCGAAAGGGACGGAGCTCCATGTAGGGCAAATAGTGAGTTTCAGAGCAAACAAGAATACCGCCTGCGGATGTGGAGCCGACAATCATACCCTCATCTTTGGTCATAAGCGACGTGGTATCGATACAACCGCGATCCCCCATGCCGATATACTCGATACCAAGAACTTCAACCTCATCCAGTTTCACCTTCTCACTCTCCGATACAACCTCGCCGATTTTTCCGATCACATCCTGCTGGTCGCATTTCAACACCACGCCGTCGGTCCCTTTTTCCAGGACTCCGGAGACTACGGGAAACTCGTCAAGGGAATGAATAATCTTGAATAAGCCGGTTGGGGCCTGGTGTTTTTCGATCTGAGCAATCAGTAATTCGAGTGGAATATTGGTCTCATCTTCCAATTCTACGAGCAAATAATCATAATGAATCCCCCTGCTCCAGGCAGCTTCCATCGTTTGCTGATCGACAATCTTAATGCAATAACCACGCTTCAGACCCATGTCCCCTGCAGCCTGCAAAACCGTCTCGTCGCTCGACACGACCGTATCTCCTGCTTCGGTTTTTTTTAGTTCTGCAACGTCCGTAACCCAATAAACAAGATTTATTTTTGCGCCGAAATGACCTTTGTCCTTCTCGACCGACTGATGCAGAACCAGAACGGTTTCGATCGGCGACGTATTAACGATATCCGCCCAATTATCGGGATTTTTTTTATCCCGTAAATCAAGCCAAATCTGTTTTGCTCTCATCATCTCTGACCCCACCCATATGCCCTATACGACTTAAATTCTTTAATATTGGCCTATTTTAAAGCCTTATGCCATTTATTCCCTCATCACTCCTCAAACACCAGGAGTTGTTTACGCTGAGCGTCCTCTGTGAGCCTCGCTAAAGCTCCCGTTATTTCTTCCGTAGGGAGCTCTCTCCTCTCCCTTGCGTTCTGATCGTACGCCTCAATGCCACCAGCCTCCTCGATGATCTTCCTCCCTATTGGTAAGGTATTTTTAATCGCAAGACTGGCGCGTTCCATCACCACCGAAGTTAACCACCTAGTAGCTTTCATGGTGATTCCCATCATCAATGGGAGGGACTCGAAGCGTTTTATCGTTCCGGGAATTAGTTTAAATGTCAGGCCCATCGCGTCTTCCCCGAACTTTGGTATAGGAAGGCCAGCACGAGCGTAGATCTCAGGCCTCATCGCCACGTGTCCGACGACCCATTTGCCGTCGATGCACACCTCGCCCTCTCCCTCGGGCACCCCCGTGTTGAACATGTCGGCTGTCATCGCCTCTCCCTCAGACACCTCTAGGTTCATCATCTCATCAGGCAACATCATCATAAACGTCTTATACCGGGCCTTTATCCCGGCAGCCCGGCAGAGAGCGATCCACACGGAGGTCAGGTGATAACACGTCCCCGTACCTCTAGTCAAGGTCGCGCTCACGCTATTCAAGGGCACGAACTCAACTACGAATTTGGTCTTGACAAACCAGTAAGCAGCTTCAGCGAACTCATAATCGGAGAGTTCATACGCGCCTAGTCCGTTCGCCAAGGCGATGACTTCGGGTTCCCGGGGGTTACAGTACCGCGTCGGCCTGAGGTACTTCTCGTTGGAGGTGCAGTACCGCATACTCTCGCGAAACGGGGGGAGCTCATACTCCCT
>JAJRBK010000115.1 GCA_028679495.1 Methanobacteriota archaeon | reverse complement strand
GAACAGGGCGAGCCCAGGAATGGTCATCAGGACCACAAGTGCCGTTGAGATGAGCATCCAAGCCGTATCTCCGGAATTCAAAACTGCTAAGATCATAATCTCCCCCAATTTCTAACGATCGAAAGCGCTTGGCTCACGAGTCGGAAGGCGGAATCCTACTGCCTCTCATCTCGGCCTTTCATATAAATACCGATCGTTTTGCTTCAGAGCCGCCCGCGCGCAATAGACTCCTGCGGCGGCTTCTGGATAGTGAAAAGTTAAAGCGGGGAAACTGAACTCGATAGCCCTTCAGCATTCGTTGGACTAGTCGAAGCGGTGCTAAAGGAAGACTAGAAAAGAAGAAAAGCTATGCCGATATAGTTTGAACGTTGTCTTTTCGTGCGTATAGTGGCTGCCGCCTGATGTAGGCGAAGGATGAGCTAGAGTTACAACGGTTCTAGCTGTGCAACGTTTTGTCCTTCTTATGCGTATTTCTGGTCATAATTCTTGCAGGCTAGAAAGCACCATCCGATGGCAGCGCTTCCTGCAGGAGATTACTATTTTACTGACCTTATTCTATCCTTTTTTATGCTTGGACTTAATAATGTAGCGACCAGAAACTGTCACGGCCTGCTGCTGCAGGGTTGAACCAGGATTAGAAACCAATGAATACGCCAGAGGTCCTCAGGCTTCGTCTTTATAATACTGGTCTGAGTCTTTCCCCGTTTGATAATGCCGTCGATGCACTCTCCCACCTCGGAGCGGTCCAGGCACAGGATTATTCTGCGGCAAAATGGGCGCTCGGGCTTCGTATCAGGAATTCGACTGGTAAAGAGATCGAGAGCGCGTTTAACGACGGCACAATCCTGCGCACTCACGTCATGCGTCCCACTTGGCATTTTATCCTGCCAGAAGATATCCGCTGGATGCTAGAGTTGACAGCGCCGCAAGTGAAATCACGTCTAAAAAATTACAATCGGAGACTCGGCCTCGATGACGCGTTGTTTGCCAAGAGCAACGCCGTGATTGTTAACGCACTGGAAGGACACAATTATCTCACGAGGCAGGAACTTAAGGCCTTGCTGGCAGACGCAGGCATCGAAACGGATGTTCAGCGTCTGGGCCATATAATCACCCACGCTGAGCTCGATGGATTGATCTGCAGCGGACCGCGACGCGGGAAACTATTTACCTCTGCCCTGCTTGATGAACGCGTAGCGCGATCGTCCAGGCCGGATCGAGAACAATCCCTTGCGAAACTGGCACTTAGATATTTTACGAGCCACGGCCCTGCGCAGCTGAAGGACTTCTCATGGTGGTCTGGGCTTGCCGAAAAAGAGGCGCGACTCGCCCTTGATATGGCCAAATCAGGGCTGAATCAGGCGACAATTGATACGAAGACCTATTGGTTCCCGCGTTATCTCGAAGCTGTGATTCCCGACCCGCCTACTGCATTATTGCTCTCGCTTTATGACGAGTACACGATCGCCTATCGCGACAGGCGCGATATCAGTGAAGCGCGATACATTGAGCGAATGATAGCGATGGGAAATGCCCTCACTGCTGTCATCGTCGTGAACGGTGAGGTGGTAGGGGCGTGGAAGAAAGCCACGAAGAAAGAAGCTGTCGAGATCCGGCTGAATCCTTTCCGGGAACTGGACAGCGATGAGCGGGAAGCGGTTGAGCAAGAGGTTGAACGATACGGAAGGTTCTTTGGGACCTCAGCGGTGATCGTTGGGGGGCCTTGAATTTTAGGACCATTCGTTACTCCAGAAAAGATGCCCTCGCTTAGTGCGGCACTTGTGCACCGGGTGACGACCAGATGCACGAGAGCGGCGCCGAAACGCTCGATATCTACCACGAAGCGCGCGCGAAGGGCGAGCTCAAGACGGCGTTAAGGGCGCTTCCTAGTAAAGTAGCAAATGAACGGGTAACCGCTTTAAATGTGCGCTAAATAACGAATATTCTATGTCGCTAGAAGATAATAAGGCGGTCGTTCGTCGCCTTTATGACGCCTTTAACACAGGAGACCTAAAGGCAATGGATTCTGTTCTCGCGCCTGACGCAGTAGACTTCGCGCCTCGTGAAGGGCAAACGCCTGGCATTGAAGGATTCAAAGAGAATATCACAGCCTTACGTTCGAGTTTTCCAGATCTCAGCCTCAGCATCGAGACGATGATCGCTGAAGGGAACAGAGTGGCTGAGCGTGTGACGATACGCGGCACCCATCGCGGTGAGTTTATCGGTGTCCCGGCATCGGGCAACCAGATGACGGTTGCTGCTATGGCCTTCAACCTGCTTGCCGGCGGCAAGATCGTGGAGCGTGGGCGCATAATTGATACCTTCGGTTTGATGCAGCAGATCCAAACGTAGCTCTCTCATAATCAGTCACGGTTCCCATTCCCGTTGCAAAATAGTGCATCGAAGCTACCGTGAATGAGGTACACGTTGCTACGGAAGAGGAGGCGCAAGCGCTGAACTTCATCGGATCACCGACTGTCAGGATCAACGGCGAAGATATCGAATCACAAATAGAGCAGCAGAGAGGGCGTATCCACGGAAGTTGCCGTATGTATCACTATGAGGGCAAGATCTTTGTGACGCCTCACAAAGAGTTCATCAGAGCGGCGCCCGAAACCGCAGTATTTATTTCCACAAATAATGCTCTTTTGTAAATTCATAGAAGGGATGGAATGACGTGGCAAAATAACAATGCGGCAAGAATGGTTGCTTTAGTATTTGGCGTGTTGGCTGGATTAGGGGGTTTAACTCATGGTATCGGAGAGGTTTTGCAGGGCAATGTAGCTCCAGCAGGGATTTTTATACCTTCGTGGACTCAGGGGCCAATTGCTACTAACTTGGGAGGTGATCCAGCTCTAACCATTGTTCCTAACTTATTAGGAACGGGAGTTCTCACAATCATTGTTTCTTTGATGATCATAATTTGGGCGACTGCCTTTATTACGAGAAAAAATGGAGGTCTGATATTAATCCTTCTTTCAATCATCCTGCTCCTTGTGGGTGGGGGTGTGGCCCCTCCTGTAGTAGGTGTACTTGCAGGTGTTGCTGGGCTTGGAATTACTACAAGCCTCAGCTGGTGGCGGAAACATCTTCCAGTCAACCTTCGACGCTTCCTTGCCACATTATGGCCGTGGATTTTTGGTATTTCTATATTAAATGGAGTTTTTTTGGTGATCGGATCAGTTATTTTGGTGTATCTCTTTAACGTGAATAACCCCAATCTTTTCACCTACTCCTTTTTACTCTCAGTCTTGCTATTGCTCTTGATGATCCTCACGGGACGCGCATATGATATCCAGAAACAAGCCCAATCTGATTAATGAAAAAAAGAATGCACTGCTGCACTTGCTTCCACCGCGCGCTTCCCTAAGTCGGTTTAGCCCCGCGTTGTGAGCGACATAAAAAGAAAAAGGAGGCCATTCGGCTTACGATAACGGCTGTACCATTGGTGCCAGCAGCCACGTTTGTTCGATCGACGTTGCGAATTTGGCCTCTGATGTGTTAAAGTACAGCTGCGCTTGCATTACTGCTGCAATCACGATCGCGGTATGCGCAAAAATATCTCTTGCTCGATGAGTTGCGCGGGGGTTAGAGTGAATTACCTAGCCGGTACAAGCCGGTATTACAGGAGAATTGACCGTAATGACACAACCGCAAAAAAGAGACCAATTGGTCATCACGCGTGTCTTCAATGTTTCCCGCGAACAGGTGTGGAAGGCGTGGACTGAGCCTGAGCAGCTCAAGAAATGGTTGAGTCCGAAAGGATTCAGCGCACCGTTTAGCAGCATCGACCTCCGCGTAGGCGGACGATATCTGAATTCTATGCGAGGGCCGGACGGGAAAGACATTTGGTCAACCGGTGTTTACCGAGAGGTCGTTCCGCCCGAAAGGCTCGTCATGACAGATTCCTTCGCGGACGAGAAGGGCGAGGTTGTTTCGGCGACCTACTATGGACTAGGCTCCGAATTTCCGCGTGAGCTGCAGATTACGCTCACATTGGACAAAGAGGAGGATAAAACAAAACTCACCTTGAAACACGCTGGCATCAATAATCTTAGCGAAAAGGACGTTAGCGACATGGAACAGGGCTGGAACGAGTCTCTTGATAAGCTCGCTGTGCATCTCGAAGCTTCTGCAAGCAAGCAACTGTAATCCTTTCTCAGGTGTTCGTTCTGAATAACACATCTTATCTAAGGGGACGATCGTCACTCCAGAGAGAACCGTGATCGAATGGATTATTCTGGGCATCATCGCCATTATCGTAATTCTACTTGTCCTGTGGGCAGTCAGCATTTACAATCGGTTCGTCAGCCTTAGGAATGCCTCTGCGGCCACTCTGGGCCAGATTCGTGTTGCCATGAAGAAGCGGCTTGACATGATTGACCAGCTTCTCGGGGCAGTCAAGAGCTATGCGACGTTTGAGAAGGAGACGCTCGAGCAGGTGACGGCCATGCGGACAAGCGTTCCAGCAGCCTCTCCGGGCGACCTGGACAAAGTCGAGGCAGAGTCGCGATCCATCTTCGGCCGTCTGCTTGCGGTTGCAGAAAATTACCCTGATCTTAAGACCTCAACCACGGTCACCAACCTTATGGACTCGATCAAGTCACTAGAAGATGAGATTGCACGGCAACGCTACACCTTCAACAACATCTCGCAGGAATTTAACACCAAGATGGATACTATTCCCTCCAGGTTTATCGCAAATCTCATGCGCCTAGTTCCGCT
>JAJRBK010000114.1 GCA_028679495.1 Methanobacteriota archaeon | reverse complement strand
CAGGCCCTACGCTTATCCGTTTCGAGTGACTGAGCAAGCTCTCCTCCTCGTCGAGTAGGCCAAGATGATCTCCTAGCACGAACGTCACGTTTTGAGCACGAAAGGGCGCTTCGCGCACATCAACGCCGTCTTCGTGAAGATATAACAAATCGTCACTCGCACTTATCTGCTGCAGTACGTCTTGCAGATTGGCGCGCTGAGTGTATATACCTCTCATTGAAGATTGTTCTCCTTCGCTTACGTTCACCTTAAGCGCTTTTTTGATGAGTGCGCCTGTGCTTCGCTCATCGGGGTTTAAATATCTGAGCAGAGCGCCTTCAAAACGTATGCTTTTGGGCGGGTCTGGTTCACCGAGCAGTACAAGCCAGACGCGTGTATCACGTCGTATGTCGAACGAAGTGAGAAACGCAGCGGTCACACACCGCGCTAATATGTCGATACGACCTGCTGAGCCAGGCATATCATTAAGCGAAAAATCCCCTGATGTGGCGGCTCTGTGTCCTGTGATGATGAATTGCCGCATTGCCGCCTACATTTTGGCTTAACTTGTTACTCTCTCAGTGAACGCTAAGGTACCTGAGATTTTCTTGACACGCACCTTTACTGTGTCACCTTTTTGTGCGCCAGGCACAAATAGTGAGTACTTGCCTATTTTCGCGATTCCGTCTCCCCTCTTTCCAACTGCTTCTATACGAACATCGTATGTTTGTCCCTCTTCGAGGACGTTTGCTGCACTTTGCTTTTTGACGTATCTCTTTCGTATAGACCGCTGCGCCCCGCACGCATCACACTTTAGCATAACAGTGCGATCACTTTTTGTCAGATGAGTATCCGGTCGATTGCATTCTGAACAGATAACGTATTCAGATACATAATCATCAATAAGGCCGGCTATCATCTCTTGAGAGAAGCGCCCCTGGAAGATTACCCTCGTCCCCTCGACTTTACCTGCCGTCCCGAGTTCCCTTAAGAGATACTTAAGCAAGTGTTCGGGGTTCCTGTTTAGCACGTCAGCAATTTCCGCAAAGTTCTCGAATACAGTGGCGCGCCCTTCAACGAACACCCTCACGTCAGGTATTGAAAAACGTTCTGCATCGGACGTTATGTGGGGCAGTTTGCCCATTCCGCGGCTTAAATAATTCTGGTAATTATCCGTATCCTACACCCTCTTCTGTGTCACTTATTCACATGTTCTTGAGTAGGCGTGTACACCAATCCTATGCTTCAACCAGCTCTAACCCCTCATCAACGATAACCCTACACGGCGGTGGGACTTTCATAGAGGCGCGACGCAGCGCTTCCTTCGCCTTTGGGAAATTGGCGGGGTTTACATACACCGTAAACACCCTCTGATCGGCAGATACTCGGGCTGCCGTGCTCACTGCTTTGCCAAACGCTCGTCGCATGCCATCTTGAACGCGGTCGGCACCGGCGCCGGTAGCCATCTTGTTCTCTCTTAGGATCTGGTGTGGATAAACACGCAATTTCAGCCTGAAGTTTAACCGCCCTGCAGATTTAATCAGATATCGATTTGCTGCAATCCTTGCGGCTTCCAGAGCGATATGTCGTATTTGACACGGTTCATCGGTGGTAAGCGAGACCGCTACTTTGAAATCGCCACTTAAGTTACCTGTATCGTATTGTGATATCTTGCTTCCTGGTATGCCGCCCATATAATACTTGCGTGTATAAGCAGGGCCAGTCACCCTTCTGTACATCTTAGCTGGTTTGCGTGCCATCGTATCCTCTCTATACAACTATGTGCTGTAAAATAGGCGGGACTCATTAAAAAGTTTTGCCGACTGCATGACAAAGAGATAGAATTTCATCCTGAGTTGGTGAGCGTTGCTGTCGTTTACGTGCTTACGGTCAAATCAAGCGAGTAATTACCGCTGCATGATCTTTATAATAGGGGCTGAGATCAAAGACATGCATAACATCGAATATTTCCTTAAGTTTTTTCACCTGTGACTGGTAAACTGCCTTTGGTTTAGCCGTCACATCGATACTTCTTGCTTTGATGAATATGCAAGCATACCCGTGACTTCGTAAGAACATCTCCGCGTTTACTATGGCGATATCAGCTTGATTTTTCTGGGCGATGTCTTGGTAGAGCAGATCAACGAGCTCAACGATGTGGCCGTAGTCTGGTCGCGATGCGTCTGCGATAAGCGGAATAACGTTCGATCGCTGCTCTGCCATACGAACTAGATTGCGTGCTACACGGGGCGCAAATTCTACAGCATAAATCAACGAGACAATATCTGCTAGATGTGATGCCGTTGTTCCAGAAGCCGCACCTAAATAGAGAACAATTTGTTGAGTATCGAGAGGAAGGTTTTCATATTTCTTCAGCAACGCAGCGAGTTTGCTTCTTTTAGGGTCCCATACGCGGTACTCTCCGAACGTCTTTTCACCGTAGACAGCTTCACCGCGCGTTGCTAAATGCTTGCCTATAATGAAAACGCTAGGTATTTTATGCGGTTTAACATACATAGCAGCGGTCAGCTCCGGCGGGTAAATGATGCGAGCTCACTGATTCTTCTTTCTAGTTGCGGCATCAGATCGGGATAGATCTCTTTTGAGTAGAAGTCAAGACGAGCGGCGATAGCTATTTTCGCTGCAAGAAGTCGTGCAACCTTGCCCCTTATCCTCACGGGATTGCCACGCACAAGCGGATGCTGGAAGATAAGCCCGTGTTTTGGGGGTTTTGATTTATACTTGAGGTGTCGAAACAATGCCTTCGAGGCGCCCATGACCTGAATTCTGCTCGACGGCATTCGTGCAAGCGGTTCGAGACCTCCGGCCGCAGCTATCAACCGCGCTCCAAGAAGCTCACCTGCAACATTGGAGATGTTTGGAGCAAGCGCTTGCATTTCGCGCACTATACTGGCGGCGATGTCGCTCCGCAATTCGTGGAGCCGTTCGACCGAGAGGGTGAACTCTTGCACGAGCGGATCGCCCATCCGGGACTCCGGCGGCGGTGCGTTCGTTATGGATAACGTGATGTTTTCGAGCTCGGGTGGATGCCATTCCAAAAGCCGTTCTGATAGCAAGTTTACTGCTTCGTCTATATCGTCGATAGCATCGATGAGCTGCGTGATGTGGACATCGGGCTGGCAAAACGCTTCGATTATCTGCGCCTTCGCGTGTGCTATCGTAGCAGCTCGCAATATCGATAGATAATCAGACTCGGAGGACACAAAGAGTGACTGAAGCGCCATCTTTCGAAAATGACCGCGGTAGCACTTATCAAGGTCCATAGCTCCTGCTCGCTGCAACTTCACCAAAATGGCAGGCAAGTCGGTCGTTGCCACATCGGAATGAGTGATTGTGTGATCTTCCGCCTCAAAATCAGCAAACCACGTGTGTATATATGTCATGTCGTGCTTCATCAACGGCCCTTGTATCATGCGCTCGCTGGAGCGCTCTTCCGCTCCGGAATGCAAACGGACGGGTCTATATATCTTGGCGCAGACTTATAGTTTGTCGAAGGCAAGGGATTGACTTGAACGTGCGTGTTGGCCGACTCAAATTGAAGAATCCCACTATGCTTGCAGCAGGAGTGTTGGGCACGACTGCATTCTCCCTCAAACGCGTTATGAGGGGCGGAGCGGGAGCTGTGGTAACGAAATCAATCGGGATGACGCCACTGGAAGGGTACCATGGTCCCGTCATCGTTGAGACTCCTGCCGGATATCTCAACGCCCTCGGGTTACCGAACCCTGGTCTTCACTTCCTAAGCGAACTTGAAGACCTTCAAGCCGTTGCAGATCGCACTCCAGTAATTGTAAGCATATTCGGCAGCTGTGCAGACGAGTTCGTTCAACTTGCTCAGGCGATGTGCAAATATGCCGATGCGATAGAACTGAACCTGAGCTGTCCTCACGCGCGAGGGTACGGACTTGAAGTAGGCTCTGACCCTGCGATTGTTGAATCAATAACGAATTGTGTCACGGACGCGGTTGAATTGCCGGTCTGGGTCAAGCTCACGCCAAACGTTGCGGACATAACCACGCTTGGACAGGCAGCGGAAAACGGCGGAGCGGATGCAGTTGTGGCAATCAACACCGTCAAAGGAATGGCGATAGACGTACAGAGTGGAAGACCAATATTAGCCAATAAATTCGGGGGGCTTTCAGGGGGCGCAATCAGACCGATCGCGGTAAAATGTGTCTATGATCTCTATAGCGTGCTCAACATACCTATTGTAGGCGTAGGAGGCATAACACAATACGAGGACGCTCTGGAATTCATCATGGCAGGCGCTCACGCTATTCAGATTGGATCAGGTGTAGCAAATGAGCCAACGATATTTGAACACGTGTCACGTGGAATAAGTGAGCACCTAAAAAGGAATAGTACCACGCTTGAGGACATAATTGGGATCGCACACGGACGGTGAAACGATGAACTTGAAGGAGTTGCTCAACACGGAAAGTATTTTGCTCGTAGGAGACTCCTACGGCAGCTTAGGGGAGACCGCCTTCTCGATCTACCTCCTTAAGGAGATGCTCCATTCAGCGCTTGATAATGTGGCGGCATTTATGTGTGACGGTAAGATGCGAGGGCTTGCCTTCAAGACGGATTTCTGGACTCTTGTGACTGACATTGCCCATCAAGATAGCGAATTCGAAAGTTGCGCTGCGACTCTCTTTGATCAAGTATCGTGCAACAACAGGCAGACGTACGTGGTAGGGGTGGCTGAGTTCAACCAATCGGTGATTACGTTGTTATCAGATTCATTAGCAAGTGGCGATGCTTGTGAATGCGCTGGAGGGAGTCGCTCATATGTTTTGGCCTATTCTCCCGAACGGCAAGAACGCATACAATTGCTGTTCAAAACGAAAGTGGAGCCCGCCTTTAATCTTACTGCGGCTACCATTTTGGAACTGGGTTGCGGAAATGGAATGGCTACTGCAGCGCTTCGTGAACTCGGTTATAATATCTATGCCTTCGACAGCGACAAATGCGCTGTTTGCGAAGGATTGCTCCACGGAGCGCTTCAGAAGGAAAAAACGCTAGTATTAGACGGACGCTATCTTTCGCGGTATGATTTT
>JAJRBK010000113.1 GCA_028679495.1 Methanobacteriota archaeon | reverse complement strand
TGAGCGGAAATCCCTCAGTCCACTCTCGAGCTATTGTGTCGTTTGAGCTAGATAGGTCCATAATATCGAAGAGCGTCAGTCGCTGCTTTTGGATCGTGTGCACTGAATCGGGATTGTTTACGTCAAGGTAGTGATACTCTTGAACGCGAACGTTAACGCTCTGAAATGATTCATAAAACCTTACAGCGTCCCTCGTTGTAGTACTGCTTACTACATCGATCGCGTTTGTCTTAAGCTGACTGATCGTGCTGCTTCTGCTTGCTGCAGCGCATAACGGAATCAAAAGAAGAATAGCACCAAAGTGACAGTTTCCTGCCGTTTGCCACGTGGCACTCGCCTTTACTGCATCAAAAATCAGATCTCCTATATGCTCTCCTTTTAAAGCTGCCTTTCTGAACACGGGAAGCACGCCCACTGATGACCCGAGGAAATGCTCATAAGTCACATCCTCGAAGTCGTGAGTTCTATCCACGTTGCCGGGCTTTGGCGTCGCTGAGACCTCTAGCAACATTGCGAGCTCTGCCGAACCGGCTATGAAGTCTGGATCGTACATGCCGAGAAAGCCGCTCACTCGAGATTTCGACTGCTGAGCAACGCTTCGGCGAGCTGTTTTTTTAGTTGCATATACTCGACGTCAGAAAAGCTTAGGTCTTGTAGGTAGCTGTCTCTCCAAGGACAAGGCCTTGTGATCTTGCAACACCAAACCATGCTACCGAAACATGTATTGGAACCTTCGCTGAGCTTTGTTCCATTGAAACTCTCTTTGACCCGGACATATTCTTCTTTTGTGATTCCTGCTCTTTTCAAAACGTAATGGAGTGGGCAATCCTTTACTGGCATGCAACAAAACGTCAACCCTCTCAGATCCCCTCCGGCACAGATGTGCTTTGGCGCGTTATACCACCCAACCATTTCTTGATATGATTTAACTTCAGCAAGTATCCCTTGTAAAACTGCATCGCTGGCCATTGCTGCGCGGGCGATTGAAACATAGTCTGCGCCCTTTGAGAACATTTTATGGGCGCTGTTATAATCTACAACGGAGTTGTTCGCTATAATTTTGAGCGTAGTAGCATCTCGTATCTTCTTGACTAACGTCGGTCCAAAATCCATGGTGTCTAAATGAATCGCATCAGCACCAGCCTTATCTATGGTCTTGGCGAGCTCGATATCGTCTACCACTCCTGCGCGAACCTTTACAGACAAAGGCACATCCGTTTGCTTGATTTCATAGATCCATTCGCTTAGCTTGGTTGGATTTTGGGTCAGACATTGACCAGCGCCAACAGCCTCCATTTCAGGTTGTCTGCAGTGCGCATTAAGTTCGAGAATTCCCTCTTTTTGATGAACCAGTTCAGCGATTTCGATTAGAGGTTCTAACGTAGTCGACCGCGCGTTAACTCCCGCTATAATCGCGGTCGATTTCATCACTCCGAGCTCATTTTTAATAACGGGCATAGGTTCATCATACGCGAATTCGCTTCGCCCTTTCTTAACGAGCTCTTTTGCAGCCGCGATGGTTGCTTCATCGAGATTATATCCGCCCAACATCGCAAGCCCAACGCTGCGCGATATAGCAAAAGAACTATTCGTTACTCCGGCGATAGACGCAAGCACCAAAGGGTTCGGTATTTTAATATCACCAATTGTCAAGTCAAAATCTATGTTAGGCAAGGTAAACTCTCTATTGTTTTGAGGATATCGCTTTACGCGCTAAATTACCTAGTCGGTAGTGCACTTGTGTTTCATTATTGTGGGTCGTTGCTATATAATATTAAGTTGTTAAAGGGCTCACATCTTGAGCAATTCAACTATGCTGCGCTAGCACTTGGAGGATCTCTGAAGCAAGTTCTTCACTTTGCTTTCTGTTTCTCATGATAGTATTCATGCGAAGCACGTCTACTTCGCCGGGCAAATCGCGACGTGAAATCGCTAAGTCCGTGTTGTCGACGATTAAAACGTTCAAAAAGTCGCTGTAGAACTTGGCAACTCCAGCGGAGGTTACAGGAAGTTTTGCAGCTTCCATAAATTTACGTGCTGGCCCACTCACAGGTTCAGTTTGTACTATTGGACTGACAGCAACGACAAATCGGTCTTTAAGGGCCCGTCTCATCCCTTCTACTCTAAGAATAGGCCCGATGCTTGAAATTGGATTTGAAGGCCCGATAATAACGGCATTGTGTTCATTGAGGGCGGTTCTTACTTCTGTTGACATGGTGCCGGTCCCACACTTGACGTGCCTAACGTCAGGTTGCTGCTTATGTTTTATGAGAAAGTCCTGAATGTGTATCTCGCCTTTGTCCGTTTCGATCACGGTGGGAACGAAATCGTTCGTCATTGGGAGGATTTTTGAAGATATACCATAGGAAGCGCACAGTAGGCTGGTCGCATCAGTCAATGTCATTCCCTTCCGCAGAAGGTCTGAACGGAAAATGTGGGTCGCCCGGTCAAGCTCGCCTATGACGAGCGCTTCTTCATGTCCTCGGCTCACGAGCGCTTCGTGTGTGATAAAAGTGTCGTTTTTTATGCCCCACCAGTGGTCGGTTGTAACTCCAGCGATGGTGTACATTATTGTATCGACGTCGGGGCAAACAAGATTGCCAGAGATCCAAATGTCGTCTCCGGTATTTGCGACAACGGTCAAATCAGTTTCAGAACAGATGCTGAGTAGGCCGCGAAGCAGCTTAGGGCTGCCTGTTCCACCAGACAGTAATAACAAAGGCATTCCCACGTTTTGTAATTAGATCC
Organism: Methanobacteriota archaeon; assembly: GCA_028679495.1. Lineage (GTDB taxonomy): Archaea > Halobacteriota > Bog-38 > Methanoflorentales > Methanoflorentaceae > Methanoflorens. Next base: position 250 of record JAJRBK010000113.1, on the reverse strand, counting down.
CTTAAGATAAATGCGTATGTCCGGTCCAGTCAAGCCCTTCAATTTTGAGGCGCTTCTACAATCTTTGTGTAGGCGCGTTCAGTTGTGTTGTACGTTCATTTGAAGCAGTAACCCTCGACAAAAGAACAGCACTTTCAGTTTCTTGCATCCTATAAGTAGGCGCGGTTAGCGGCCCAAGTCTGTATCCACACTCTTGCACTCGTAAGGCGCCATTTCTGCAAAAAGTGCTAAACCCAAAAGCCTTTAGACT
>JAJRBK010000112.1 GCA_028679495.1 Methanobacteriota archaeon | reverse complement strand
GTGCAGATTTATAAGCTGACTTTGAAGTACTGCCCACCTCAGCAAAAGAGGTATAGGCGACGTGGAATACTGTTTTGTGTTTCCACTTGCACGCATTTTGATTATTAAAGAAGATTTATTTTCGTAAGGTCAGGACTAGTTGTTGTGACTAGTTACTCAAGTGCATTAATGAGGATACAACGTGTCACAAAATGCGTCATAAGCCTCATAGTAGACTTCTTTTCGCTTAAGTACCTCTTTTCTTAATTCAACACGCAGCTGTCTGTCACGGATGTCCCGCGATCGCGCTTCGATCTGATGTAAATCCAAGAAGATAAAATGCAAAACCGAATCTGCATGCATTTTATGCTTGGTTCGTATCCCTGTTTGTAACTTGCTCAGCTCAGTGTCTATGCGCCTAAGCCTAAGCATGATATTGGTATAAAGAGTCCGATCATGCGGATCCAGAATTATGAGCTGACTGATCATTATCTTGCATCGAACGGCTAAAGGAAAGATGTCTACGTAACCCATATTATTTGTCTGGGTTTATAAAAATATTTGCTGTACGACGCAAATTAAGCTCTGTTGAGCAGTTGATTCACTAATGAGTTGACTCAGTAAGATTTTATTCATCTGGAGCATGAAATAACACATGCTAATGCAAGAACATGAGTATGTACAACAGGTGGGCAAGAATCCGTTATTAGCTTACGTTATGCTTCACGTTATAGACAAGTTTCAGCATAACACGTATATCACGCCTGAGATATTTGCACAGCTTTGCGTACCAATCAGCAGAGACGATACACAGCGACGTGTGCTGACACCACAGCGATTCTACAGGATCCTATACTTAATAGATAAGGACTGCCAGAAGAGAGGATTAGAACTCAAACTGCCCTATTATTGGTACAAATCAGGCCCAGTCGTGCATGCGGCAGGTGCACCGCGCGTCTACAAAATAACACGACTCCAGAAGACCCAGCAAGCGGTAGCATCGTTTGCTGAGTGGAAGGATACAATACTCATATTTGATGGATTCGAGTCAGCTTACAGCGACGCTATCTTGTTAACGCAGAACGCACGACAACTCGGCGACTTGAGCAAGTTAGATATCGTATATGAATACTCGCCAAGTCACACTCACAAGATACTCATCACACTACTTAATGAGCTAAGTCGCTTCCAGAAACACAGCGTGCTCGACAAACGGCAAAAAATGGTCGTTCAAGGTTTGTTAGAACGCTTGATTGTTGAAACATGGGAGAGTAAATACGATGACTTATACCCGGTCTTCGCGAAAGGAGTTAGGATCCTTTACGATATGTTGAAAGATGACGTAAATGTAGTCGCGCTCATCAGTACCGTTACGGCTTTATGGAACGTTTTTACGCTTGCATTGCGGGCAAGGGAGAACGTAAATATCGGTTCCAAAACAACACAGAGATGGGAGGAAAGGTATCATCACGCCCTGGATACCTTTAAAATACAATGCACGTCGTATGTCGACAAGAGATGACACAATTGCAACAGCACCATCTAAGTTACGGAACAATACGGTATTCAAAAGCGAGAATTACAGAAGCATCTCAGTGCTAAAGAAATCAAATTGAGAGGGAAAAACTTCGAGGTGCAGACAAAAAGAGAGAACAGAAACATCGTATAAGCGCCGAGAACATTGGTTGCATGCTTGTCATGATCTCTCAAACTCTAAGTAACGCGGCATAGCCGCGTTACTACTCACAGGGTTAAATGTACCTATCTCATTGCTTTCTATCGGAATACAAATCCTCGATATCATTCCGTGCAGCGTGTGGGGAAGCCTTATCAGTTTTATGTTGCCTTCAGTGACCCATTCGTCGATTGGATATCTGTTTGCAAAATCGTGCGCTAAGTCCTGCCTTTCCTTGCGTGACAAGTATAGAGTGTCCTCATCGAGTACGTGGATATGAAAACCACGCCCAGAGTATACGACTCGCAGCTTTGAATATGCTTGTCGAAGTTCATTGTACATCAAGACGGCCTTTCGTCTGAGGATGTTGAATTCTATCATACATAGCATCCGTCCTTGGTGCATACTCAGCTTGTGATCAAGATCGCCGTGTACAGGACAATAAACGTTTTCAGGGTCAAGGTCAAAAACCAGTTCTTGTCCTATGTAGTGTTTACAATCAAGACATTTCTGAGTTTCGTAACGCTCTGGGCACCCGTGGCAAATTTCTAGGTTATCATAGTGGTGTGTGTCGTAGTATACCCCTTCAGGCAAATATTTCAGCAAGTACTCCTGCAGTCCGGTAAAATTGCAGTAATCATCGATCACGACCACATCATCTTTGATGTTGGTAAATTTTTTGAGGTAAACGTTAGTGTATTTACCAAGCAAAAAAGCAATTACTGTATTTGGCTTAAAAGCCTCCCAATTTTTGAGCGCCGCTTCACTGAATTCGCGACAATAAAACTCAGCTCTATCAACCAGCTTGGAATATCGCATTCCCCGCGGCATCTTGTACTTGTGCTTCTGCATAGCATATAACTCAATGAAACGAGCTGAAAGTGAAATTGGAACCTATTACCATAAACTTGTGCAAACAAAAATGTACACGCGTATGGGCAGATATAAAGAAAAGAGAGAGGGGGTGAAGATACAGTTAGCTCAGTTTCAGCGGTCCGCCCTCTTTGAGAGATCGCATGATTATATCTATTTGAACAATATCTAAGGGTAAATTCGATATTTGGCTGTTCATTACCCTCTTCAACTGAGAATAGTCACTCGCTGCTACAGTGAAGCGGACGTTATGATCCCCACTTACATGGTCGATTTGGAAAATATTCTCTAACTCACCCAATTTCTTTGATAACGTATCGAGCTCTTCCAATGGGGCTCTTGCGTGTACTCTGGCACAGCAATTCAATCCCACCTTACTCCTGTCAATGATCGCCGAATATCCCTTAATGACGCCTTCGTCTTCCATAATGGAGATCCGGTCGCGAACAGTTGACTCCGACCTGTTTATCGCTTTGGCTATGTCCTTATATGTCATCCGACCATCTTGTTGGAGTAAATACAGTATTTTTTTGTTCATCTCATCTATACGCATCAAGAACACCTCTACGAGAACACACCTTAGTTTCAGCAATCTCGATAAATAGCTATGTAGGGAAAATATTTTGTTGCGTGCTCGTGTTGAGGATATTGCCGGTTTTTTCGCGCTTAACTTCAGTTAGAGGCAGTCCGTGGATTGAGCTATACGGGAGCCTGCGTTGCCTCCCAAAAAGGTATCTATGGGGCCGCGTTAATAGTGCAGATATGCCAGAAACAGGGCCAAAACGCGAGGAGCAACTACATGACGCCGTGGTGAAAAAAGCAGCTGAAACGATATTTAAAAAGTACAAAGTCGTTATGAATATTGCGGGCAATAAAGTTGCAAGTATCGGCGAAGTCTTTCCGGATCTTCTTGCCTACGAGGTTTTTAGTGTTAAACCTTTCTTAGCGAGTGAAATCCCAGCTTTAATCGGAATGGTTGAGACTGAAAGCGTCATAAGTCAAAAGCTACTCGACAAATGGGCTAAACTCGAAGATCTAGACGTAGATAAGATCGTCCTCATATTGCCCGTCGAAATGAGGGATCAGGCTGATGTTTTGCTGCGTGACCTTGGGCCTAAATTCGAGTTACACTTTTTCGATAACGAGCTGCACATTAGTTAATTGTTTGGAACAGGATGCCGCGTAGGACCTCCGACTTTGGCTTCTTTTCGGCTTTGTAAAACACCTAGATTTTGTGGGGTGGCTATAAATATGCACACGATAATTTAGACTAAACCACCTTGGGACTTGGGAGCGATTTAAAATGTTAATGGGCAAGGTACATTACCGTTGTCTCAAAGAACAGACAGAAATTGTCATACCAGCGCAGTGTATTGCCACTTTTTGCATAGGGAAGAATTTTCCGCTCGATCAAGCAGAAGGAGACGTTTCAATACAAGTAAGAGAAGGCGCTATAGTGATCGAGCCAAGCCACACAGAAGAGACTCGTGGTGAAGAAGTGCTGGGCAAATATACAAGGGATGAAGACAACATTCAAGTGTTTCTACCAGCTCATGTCTGCAGAATCGCTTTTAATGCTGATAATGCCGAAGAAGAAGGCGAACTTAGGATAGAAGTGATAGACGACTCAATTATTGCCAGCAAATTGTAGAGCCGTTATTGCCTAGTCTACTAGTTGATATGCATATATTTCTGTTTTCGCTGGTTTTATTGGAAAGGCGCTAGTTTGCACATCGATTTGAAAAGGAGCCGTCTTTTTAGGGCCTAAATCGCCCTGTGGGCTCCCTGTGAATACCCCTAGTACTGTTCCATTCTCTTGGTAAAACACCGCTGCAACAATCGAGGAACTAACATTTTCGTTACCCTCATTGTAGATCTCTCCGCTCACGTTGATGGCTTGGTTAAACGCTGCAGCTTTAGTATTTATGGCAGAGAGCGGGTAAGGCTGTGTGGACGACAAAGATTTGATCTGGGGCTCAATGCGATAGCTCAATTGAGGTTTTTGTGCAGAGGTTTGGATCGTTTGATTCGATGTTTGGCTTGCCACGCGACCAGTCGTGCCACTCGTCTTCGTCACGTTCACGTTTCCCTGTAAATTGGCAGAGGGAATCGTGTTATTACTTTGAGAGGCTACGGGAACCATTTTGATCATAAACGGCGAGCTTTCATTCGGAGGTATCATGGATTTTATGCCTGTATCAGGTCCGGCGTGTCCTCGTTCGTATACAGTATCGTTTGCATACCCTTCAGCTTGGAGGTTGACATTGACTAAGCCCACTGTAGCCTTGTTTACAACTATCCCTGTAAGGAAGGACGTTCCGTTGTAGTTGAAGAAATACTTGTTTCTTATCTCGAGCTGATCGGAAGTAATCGTCGTGGGCTGAGATTGCCTGCTTAGGCAACCGGCACAACCAATAGAGATTAAAAGCGTGGCACTTATGGCTAGACATAAGACAAAGCGCTTGCAAAAATCTAGGGACGTTTCGTTAGACCTCATCTTTATCTTACACGCGCTAATCGACGATCTTATTTATCGCAAGCTCTAAAATGTCCTCCGCCCCATACTGTTTAAGCTTGGGGATAAGCTCGTTAATTTGCTCTTTCGCTACTACAGATTCCACTGCATAATAATCCGTGTTATACAGTTTGGAGACGCTCGGGGCTTTCATGGTCGGCAAGAGCCGGATGATAGTTTCTAGCCTTTTTTCAGGCACATTGAGTTTTATAAGGACTCTGTTTTGAGCGTCTATTGCTCCAAGTATCAAGGTTTTTATCTCTTCTATAGGCTTTCGCTTGCTTCGATAGCCCGTTTTGTTGGCGATGAGCACGGTTGAAGACTCAAATATAACGTCAATAATCTTAAGGCCGCTTTTTTTGAGCGTCTCTCCTGTTTCAGTGAGGTCGACAATACCGTCCATGATGTCAGGGACTTTAGCTTCAGTTGCACCGTAAGACAAAAAAATTTTTACAGGAATCCCGACCCTTTCAAAGTACCGCTTGGTAAGATTGGGATATTCCGTTGATATTCTGCTGCCTTCTTTCAAGTCAGAGACTGATTGGATATCTACGTCTTCGTGAACCGCAAGCACAATCTTCACTTTTTCCGACGAACGCTTGCTATACGGCAGCTCAGCGACTATGTGAACATCGCTTTCAGTCTCATATACCCAGTCCAGCCCGGTAATTCCAAGGTCAAAGTATCCTGCTTCTACGTAACGTGGAATCTCTTGCGGCCGCAAGATTCGCACGTTACATATTCTGGAGTCTTTGATCTTTGGACTGTAATCCCTCTGGCCTTTCTTAATAAGTTCTAAATCTGCAAGCTTCAAAAACTTAGTAGTCTGCTCCTCTAAGCTTCCTTTTGGTATAACTAAGCTTACCTCCTCGCTCATCTCACTTACTTATGAACCTTTCGTATTTATATTCCACCGAGCCCCGAAGCTTGCTTATGACCGGCGGTAAGAAGGCCTGCAAAGTC